>JACPUR010000001.1:300000-379839 GCA_016192135.1 Candidatus Tectomicrobia bacterium
GGAAATCCCGGGCCGGGGGGAGGACGCCATGAACAAGATCGAGTGCATCGGCCGCATTCCGCTTTTCCAGGGCTTCCCCCGGCACCTGCTCCGCAAGATCAGCACCTTCTGCGTCGAGCGCAGCTACGGGCCCGGCGACCTGCTCTGCCGCGAGGGCACCAAGGGCCTGGGCCTCTTCTTCATCGTGGAAGGGAAGGTCGAGATCTTCGGCTCCGCCTCGAACGGCAAGGAGAAGCGCCTCGCCACCCTGGGGCCCGGCGAGGTGGTGGGCGAGATGATGATCCTCGACCGGAGCCCCCGCTCGGCCAGCGCCCGCGCCCTCGACGACGTCACCTGCTACCTCATGCCCGAGTGGGACTTCCGGCGCCTGCTCAAGGCCTACCCCGAGATCGCCGTGCGCCTCCTCCCCACCCTCGCCGGCCGTATCCGCGCGATGGACAAGGCGATGCTGAGCTGACGGGAAGGGTGGATGGGCCAGGCGATCCGTAGGGGCGGCCCCCCGTGGCCGCCCTTCAACGGGGCAGGCACAGGGGCCTGCCCCTACGGTTTCATCCTGCCAGTGACGTTTCGCGGGGGGGGCTTGCATGCCCATCCGCCTGAAGCGCGCCTACGAGCCCCCCTCGCCCGGGGACGGCCTGCGCGTCCTCGTGGACCGCGTCTGGCCCCGGGGGCTCACGAAGGACGAGGCCCGCATCGATCTCTGGCTCAAGGACGCCGCCCCCTCCACCCCGCTCCGCAAGTGGTTCGCCCACGACCCCGGGAAATGGCCCGGGTTCCAGCGGCGCTACAAGGCCGAGCTCAGGCGGGAGCCCGCCCGGAGCGCCCTGGCCGAGCTCAAGCGGCTCGCCAGGGAGCACAAGACCGTCACGCTCGTGTTCGGCGCCAAGGACGAGAAAAGGAACCAGGCGGTGGTGATCAAGGGGCTCCTTGGAGGAGTGTGATGACCAACGGGCAGGATGACGAGGAAGATCAAAGGGAAAATTTGGAACGCCAATTCGATTTGTTGCACAGGGAATATTACGGAGCCGAATCATTCTATGGGACGTTAGAGTCAGGATATATGGTTGCACAATCCTTCTTCTTTGTTTCGGCTGCCACTTTGCTGCTTTTTGGGAAGCCTCTTCTGGTCAGTATTTTGGAGGCGGGGCTTTCTTTTGCGGCTTTTTGGATGAGTTTTTTTATTCGAAGGATATATCGAAATAACTTTTTGTATTCAACGTCGAGGGGAAAAGTACTGGATGAACTTGCACGTGATGTTAATTATGGCTTTCGAGCTCGAGTAGAACAGTTGGTCAGCGACAGTAGAACTCAAAGGAACTGGCATTGGAGGGGTTGGCCCTCACGAGATTGGATACCTTTCATCTTTCTCGTGTTTTGGTCGGTAGTTTTTGGCATAAGCGTCATATGCGTTGTCGTATTTTCGTCGCCTTGGGTTGTCAAACTTTTGATTGTACTTCGAGAGATTTCTAAAGGAGTCTAAGTGCGGAGAAAATTTTTTAGGTTCCCCCCCCTCATGCTGCCCTCTTCGGCCCTGGGATCTTCTCAATCACCTTCTTCATCCGCTTCCCGGCGAACCAGAGGTCGTGCTCCTGCTGGAGGCTGAGCCAGAGGCCAGGGCCGTTGCCGCAGAACTTGCCGAGGCGCAAGGCCATCTCGGGGGTGATGGAGGACTTCTCGGCCAGGATGCGGTGGAGGGTCTGGCGCGAGACCTTGAGCTGGCGCGCCGCCGCGCTCACCGAGAGCCCAAGGGCGGGCAGCACGTCCATCCGCAGGATGACCCCAGGGTGGATGGGGGGCAACAGGATTCTTCGTTTGCGGTTTCTGCCGACGAAGTATTCCTTGCGCCTGGGCATGCGTTTCCCTTTCCTGCGCGCGATGCGGATGTCTATTATAGGATAGAAGCAGATCCTTCGCTTCGCTCAGGATGACGGCTCAGCCGACGTCCTCTGTAGGGGCGGCCCCCTGTGGCCGCCCTTGGTGGGGCAGGCACGGGGGCCTGCCCCTACGTTCGTCTTGCGTCTCTCCATCTCCCCCACCCCGGCACGAACCTGGGCACGCGCCTTTGGTACTCCGCGTACGCCGCGCCGTGGGCGGCGAGGAGGCCGCGCTCCTCCCAGCGGACGGCGAGGAGGACGTAGAGGGTGAGGCCCGCGCAGAAGAGGAGCCGCCCCTGGGTCATCCGTGGGGCAGCCCAGATGGCGAGGAGGGTGCCAGAGAGGACGGGATGGCGGATGTGCCGGTAGAGGCCGCGCTCCATGAGGGGGAGAGGAGTGTAGGGCCTTCGGGTGAAGTGGAGCCAGGGCTGGCGCAGCCCGAAGAGGTCCCAGTGGTTCACCTGGAAGGTGGCGAGGGCGACGAGCGCCCAGCCCGCCAGGTGGAGGGCGAGGAGGAGGAGGCCCGGGGGGCCCTGCGCCTCCCACGCGGGGGCGGACAGGGGGCGCCACCCCCAGTAGAGGAGGATGAGGGCGAGGCTCGAGGCGAGGACGTAGGTGGGGCGCTCGATGGGGCCGGGGGCGAGGCGGGCCCAGCGCCGCTTGAGCCCCTCGCGGGCCATGAGGCTGTGCTGGAGGCCGAAGAGGGCGAGGAGGGCGAGGTTGCCGGCCGCCGCCCGCCCGGGTGGCGCCGGGGGGCCGGAGTCGATGGTCCTGGGGAGGAAGGATGCGTCCGCGATGAAGCCCGCGCCGTAGAGGACCGTGGCGAGGAAGGCGGTGTAGCATCCCATCCCGTAGAGGAGGACCGGCCAGCGCGGCATGGGGGCTTTCCCTCTTGGCGGGTTGACGCTGCGCGGGCGGGGCCGCGATGATGAATCCGGGGCGCCGCCGGGGGGGATTCTACCTTGAAGCGATTGCCGCGGGCCTCCCTCTGTTTTTTCGTCCTTCTCTTCGGCCTCTTCTTGCCGGGGCTGGCGCCCGCCGCCCCGGACTGCCCGCCCTTCACCGAGAGGAGCCGCACCATTCCGGCGGGGAAAGGGCGCCGCGCCGTCCTCCCCCGCCCCGCCTGCCTGGACAAGCAGGCCCGGGAGAAGGAGCGGTCCATCCCCCTCCCCCCGAAGTGCCCGGATTCGGGGACGCCCGTCCACCGCTTCGGGAGATGGGAGTGCCGGGAGGCGAGGTAGGGCCGCTCGCTTGTAAAACAGCGCCCATGCCGGACGGGCGGGATATTCCGCCGATCCCCGTAGGGGCGGTTCGCGAACCGCCCCTACACGGATTCAAACGTTCCCCTGGATTTTCGCGCCCGTTCGTCCTACGCCTTTTCCTCCAGCGCGCTCACGAGCAGTTCCAGCGCCGCCCGGGCGAATGCCCACATGTTGGCCTCGCGGCCGGCGCTCCGCGTCTCGACGGTGAGGGACTTCTCGGCCGGCCCCGCGACGGCGATGCACGAGTGGCCGGCCGGGTCGCCGTAGCGGTTGCCGGAGGGCCCGGCCGCCCCCGTCTCCCCGACGGCCCACGTCGTCTGGAGGCGCTCCCGGGCGTGGCGGGCGAGGCGCCGGGCGTACTCCTCGGTCGAGGGGCGGATGTCCTTGAAGCCCTCCGCCGGGACGCCGAGGAGGATGGTCCGCGAGGCGTAGGTGTAGACCACGCACCCGCCCTGGAAGTAGGCCGAGGCCCCCGGCTGGGCCAGGAGGGCGGCGGAGATGAGGCCGGCGGCGGAGCTCTCGGCGACGGCGACGGTTTCCTTGCGCTCCTTCAGGAGCTCCCCGGCGCGGCGGCCGAGGGCGGCGAGATCGGGCATGGCGGCGTCTCCTCTGTAGGTAAATGCCCCTGAGGAGCATGGTCTGTAGGGGCGAATTTTGTATTCGCCCCTCGCGCCAGGGGGACGAACGGGGCGAACACGAGGTTCGCCCCTACGGATTCCTGATTTTCCTCCCGGTCAAATCGTCCGCTGGCTGAGCTCGATGCGGACCTCCTCGGGTCCCTGGATGTAGCCGGTCCAGCGCCCGCCGAGGCCGCTGGGCCCGGGCTCGCGGATGAACCGGGCCCCGCGCCGGCGCACGAACTCGGCCGCCTCCTTCGTGTCCTCCACGGTGAAGGAGAAGTGGTCGAGCCCCATGATGGAGCCCTCGCAGGAGGGGCCGGGCTTCTCCCCGGGCCGCGCGCCCCGGCAGAATATCTTGGCCGTGCCCACCCGCACGACAATGTTGGGGGCGCCGTGGAAGTCCGGATCGTCGAGGATGCGCTCCCCGCCGAAGACGCGCTCGAAGTACCCGGCCATCCCCTCGGCGTCCCGGCAGATGAGGTGCACGTGGTCGAACGAGAAGTCCATGGGGCCTCCTTGGAGGATGCGGCCTAGGAAAATCCGTGCGCCGCTGCGTGATTCGCCGTGCATGTCTCCCTCTCCCCTTGGGAGAGGGCCGGGGTGAGGGCAGGTTCCCTTCCCGTCCGTGGCTTTCCCTCACCCTACCCTCTCCCGGAGGGAGAGGGAACGGCGACCCCGCTTTGCTTCCTCTTGGCCCATTGGCCTACCGCCCCTCGAATTTGGGCGCGCGCTTCTCGAGGAAGGCGGTCGTGCCCTCTTGCTTGTCCCGGGTGGTCATGAGGCAGCTCTGGGCCAGGCGCTCGACGAGCATCCCGGCGTCCGGACCGTGCTGGACGCGGGCGTTCAGGGCCACCTTGGCGAGGCGGACGGCGAGGGGGCCCTTGGAGAGGATCTTCTTGGCCATGGCCCGCGCGGCCGCCAGGAGCTCCCCGTGGGGGACCACCTGGTTCACCAGGCCGATGCGGTGGGCCTCCCGGGCGTCGATGATGTCCCCCGTCAGGATGAGCTCCTTGGCCTTGCCGGGGCCCACGAGGCTCACGAGGCGCTGGGTCCCCCCCGCGCCGGGCATGATGCCCAGGTTCACCTCGGGCTGGCCGAAGCGGGCCTGCTCGCTGGCGATGCGGATGTCGCAGGCCAGGGCGAGCTCGCAGCCCCCGCCCAGGGCGAAGCCGTTCACGGCGGCGATGAGGGGTTTCTCGGCCGCCTCGACCCGCACGAGGGCCCGGGAGGGAGGGGCGGCGAGGCCGTCCAGGAGGGTGCGCTCCTGGATCTGGCGGATGTCCGAGCCGGCGGCGAAGGCCTTGTCCCCCGCCCCGGTGATGAGGATGACACCCGCCGAATCGTCCCGCTCCAGCTCCTCCACGGCCCGGGCCAGCTCCTCCCAGGTCTTGGGATCGAGGGCGTTGCGTACCTCCGGGCGGTTGATGGTGAGGAGGGCGACGCCCTCGGCGATCTCCACGAGCAGGTTGTCGAACGGCACCGGGAACTCCTCCTCCGACGGCACATGAAGAGCGGGGCGGGCCCTGAAGCCGGCCGCGCCCGGACGGGGAAATGAAGGACTGGAAGATAGCGCAGGGGGCGGGGCGCGTCATCTGGAGGGCGGCCCCGGCGCGGCTGGCGAGGGCTCTCGCGCGCCGAAGTCTGGCGAATTAGGCTCAAAATCAAAGGGTTTTCCGCAAAATGGGGTGTCATGAAATTTTTGTTAGCAATTTAGTGCAATGAGTGCTAATTTCTTATTGACAGCGCCGAGCCATTTTTGTATATATCTGAGCGACAGGACGCATTAAAACCTTAGTGTCTTACACTCATACTTAAGGTTGCCTGAAGCCAGACCTAGGGGCTTGACGTACGCGTAACGCGCGGAGGCGGCGCATCTGCATCGCACCGATTTCCCGCGAGCCAGGCGAAGAGGAAGGGCCGAAGCGGCATACCCGGAAGCTCGAAAGGGCAAGTTTGTGGGCAAAGTGAGCGAAGGAGGGAGAAGAATGGCGAAGGTGAAGACGAAGGTTCAGCCCCTGCAGGACCGCATCCTGGTGAAGCGCCTCGATGCGGACGAGGAGAAGGTCGGCGGCATCATCATCCCGGATACGGCCAAGGAGAAGCCCCAGGAGGGCGAGGTGGTGGCCGTGGGGCCGGGCAAGGTGACCGACGACGGCAAGCGGCAGCCGGTCGGAGTAAAAGAGGGCGACAAGATCCTCTTCGCCAAGTACGCCGGCACCGAGGTGAAGATCGACGGCGAGGATCTTTTGGTCATGCGCGAGGACGACGTCCTGGCTGTCCTGCGCTAGGTGGCGGTACCTGCCACCGCCCAAGCGGCGGGCCGCTTGGGGCGAGCTAGGCGTCCATCCACCCGCAAGCACGAGGAGCACAAGGCATGGCGAAAATCATCCTGTTCGACGAGGAAGCCCGGGCGAAGATCAAGCGCGGCGTGGACCAGCTGGCCGACGCCGTCAAGGTGACTCTCGGCCCCCGGGGTCGCAACGTGGTCATCGACAAGAAGTTTGGTTCCCCCACCTCCACCAAGGACGGCGTCACGGTCGCCAAGGAAATCGAGCTCGAGGATCATTTCGAGAACATGGGCGCCCAGATGCTGAACGAGGTCGCCAGCAAGACCTCCGACGTGGCTGGTGACGGCACCACCACGGCCACCGTGCTGGCCCAGGCCATCTTCCGGGAGGGCCTGAAGAACGTCACGGCCGGCGCCAACCCCATCGACCTCAAGCGCGGCATCGACACGGCCGTCGAGCGTGTGGTCGAGGAGCTCAAGAAGCTTTCCAAGCCCGTCCGCGACAAGCGCGAGATCGCCCAGGTCGGTACTATCTCGGCCAACAGCGACTCCACCATCGGCGACCTCATCGCCGAGGCCATGGACAAGGTCGGCAAGGACGGCGTCATCACCGTCGAGGAAGCCAAGTCCATGGAGACCTCCCTCGACATCGTCGAGGGCATGCAGTTCGACCGCGGTTATCTCAGCCCCTACTTCGTGACCAACCCCGATCGCATGGAAGCCTCGCTGGACGAGCCCTACCTTCTCTTCCACGAGAAGAAGATCTCCAACATGCGCGATCTCCTGCCTCTCCTGGAGAAGATCGCGAAGATGGGCAAGCCGCTCCTCATCGTGGCCGAGGAGGTCGAGGGCGAGGCGCTGGCCACCCTCGTCGTGAACAAGCTGCGCGGCACGCTCCAGTGCGCCGCCGTCAAGGCCCCCGGCTTCGGCGACCGCCGCAAGGCGATGCTCGAGGACATGTCCATCCTCACCGGCGGCAAGGTCATCAGCGAAGACCTCGGCATCAAGCTCGAGAACGTCACCCTGGATGACCTCGGCCAGGCCAAGCGCGTCACCATCGACAAGGACAACACCACCATCGTCGAGGGCAAGGGCAAGGCCAAGGACATCGAGGGCCGCGTCAAGCAGATCCGCAACCAGATCGAGGAAACCACCAGCGACTACGACCGCGAGAAGCTCCAGGAGCGCCTCGCCAAGCTGGTGGGCGGCGTGGCCGTCATCAACGTCGGCGCCGCGACCGAGGCCGAGATGAAGGAGAAGAAGGCCCGCGTCGAGGACGCCCTGAACGCCACCCGCGCCGCCGTCGAGGAGGGCGTCGTGGTGGGCGGCGGCACCGCGCTGCTGCGCTGCCAGAAGGTCATCGACTCGCTCCAGCTCGAGGGCGACCGCAAGGTCGGCGCGCAGATCCTGCGCCGCGCCATCGAGGAGCCCATGCGCCAGATCGCGAACAACGCCGGCGCCGAGGGCTCGATCGTGGTCCAGAAGGTGCTCAACGAGAAGGGCAACGTCGGCTTCAACGCCGCCACCCTCGAGTACGAGGACCTGGTCAAGGCCGGCATCATCGACCCGACCAAGGTCGTGCGCTCCGCTCTCCAGAACGCCTCCTCGGTGGCCGGCCTCATGCTCACCACCGAGTGCGTCATCTCCGACAAGCCCGAGGAGAAGAAGGGCATGCCCGGCGGGATGCCCCCGGGCGGCATGGGCGGAATGGACATGTAAGGAGCCGCCTCGGCGGCTGAGACGAGAAGCACCGGGGGGCGCCCGCGAGGGCGCCCCCCGGTTGTTTTTCAAAACGAAAATAGCAACGGTGAGATGTTGGTTAACAGCGGAGAATCCCCAATCACCTATCGAGCAAGCTTCTAAGTTTGTCGATTTCAAGCTTTGACAAGGGTGTTCTGGAGTGAGGCAATTCATGAAATTCGGTTTGCAGAAATTTCCAGCTATCAGAGATCACTATTCCGGATAGGTTAAGAGTTGGGTCATCGAAACATCGCTCAATTCCCAATTGGGCAAAATGTCTGTCTGCTCCCAGGGGATTCCTGCCGAGAAACAGAATCGAGGGATTTCCTCCGGCAACGCCGAGTTGACGTCCCCGCCCCACTTTTTTGTGAACTTTATTAAATACCTGCGCTATCAGCGTATTTGGGTTTGCAGTATGGGGGCCTGGAACTCGGGAAAGAATCTCTTGCGTGGTTAACGTGACTTCGATGAGGATTGGGCGGTTGTCTATCTTTATCTCTCCATCGACCTTGCTACCGCCATTGCCGACTGAAACCTCGATGTCGGTGAGAATTTCCTTCTTGGCAAAAAAACCAAGAACGGATAGCTCAAAGGCATGGTTTTGAAACTTTTGACTAAACCGAGTGGCGCATAGCTCCTTCAGTTTGTTTGCTACCTCGCTTTGCTTGAAAGGTAGCGCTTGCAAACTCGCTAGGCGTTCTTCGAGGATAGGCAGGAAGGTTCTAACTGGATCACGGCCAAACAAGGCGATAGCTATCTCTTGTCCCCTTTCAAGGTCCTGGGGATGTCCCTCTTCTAATAGCTTCTGCGCGCTTTCAAACCATTCGATGCCGCGGAACGGGTGACTTAACATAAAAAACATGAATGCGGCATCGGATGTGAATGGTTCACTAAGATCGGCTTTTTCAATCTCCTGTTTGATTCTATAAAACCATGTCTGGTCGAAAATTCCCGCCAAAACTCTTGTCTTGGACAATGCTTCATATACGGATTGTAATTGATATTGCAGGCGTGCCCGATCTTCTTCTGACATATGCTCCTCAGGTATATTTTTTCTGATTTTATTCAAACCGAACGGGCGGTATAGTAGCCGACCTTAAGTGAATCAAAAACTAGGAAAACTCGTTGAAGTATCCGTACCTACTGCAACCCGACAATCCTCTTATCTTCGTCTTTTTCCCCGCCTTGCTCCCCTTATCCCTCTAGCCCTAGAATGATGTAGTGAGGATTTCCTTTCTCTTGGAGCCAACGATGACTACCGTGATCGCCGAGATCGAGGCGAAGTTCCGGTCCTTGAGCGACGGGGAAAAGGCGGAGGTGCTCCGCTCTCTCCTCGCCGAGCTGGACGGGCCGGCCGAGGCTGGCGCCGAGCGCGCCTGGCTGGAGGAGGCGAGGAAGCGTCACCGCGAGTTGGCCGAGGGCAAGGTGCAGCCCGTTGCCGCCGACCGTGTGTTTGAGAATCTGCGCTCCCGCCTCGACGGATGAGGCTGGAGTTCCACCCGGAGGCGGAGCGGGAACTCATCGAGGCGGCTCTCCGCTACGAGCTTCAGGTGCCGGGGTTAGGCCGGCGATTCGGTGTTGAAGTGAGGCGGGCTTGCGACCTTCTTCTGGAGCAGCCCGCGCTAGGGCATCCGGTGGAGCCGGACCTCCGCCAATTTGTTCTGGATCGTTTTCCCTTCACCCTTATCTATTCGCTACCACCCGAATCAGTCCGCGTTCTTGCCATCTCTCATCATCGGCGGCGGCCCGGTTATTGGCGTTCAAGAATGTTATCTTAGAGCCATTCCCCCCGCCTTGCCCCACGCCCCCCCGGGCCCTAAAATACACGCCGTTGGGGCGGGCTTTCGCCCCCTTGCCGCCAGGTAGGACGCGATGAGCCGCGAGAGGCGCTCGCCGGGGGTCGCCCTCCCCCTCCTGATATCCCTTCTGCTCCATCTCCTGGCGTTCGCCGCCTTCAGCCTTCAGGCGCTCTGGCCGGCCCGGCTGGCGGAGAGCCGCCCGCCCGCCTTCCGGGTGGTTTCGGTCGAGCTGCCCAAGCCCGAGGAGACGGTGCCGGAGAACCCGGAGAGCCGCCTCCTCTCGGACGCCAACCGCAAGGAGAGCGGGGAGGCGCTGACCGGCCCCGAGCCCCGGCTCCCCCGCGAGGCGGAGGACAAGGTCCCGGCCCGCCGGGGCGCCCCCCAGGAGCAGACGGCCTCGCTCCCGCCCTCGCCGCCCTCTCCCCCGGCGCCCCCCGTGCCCGAGGTCCAGGCGGTCCCCCCCACCCCCCGGGAGCCCGCGCCCAAGCCCCCCGAGCCCGAAGCGAAGCCGCCCGAGCCTCCGCAGGCATCCCGGCCGCCCGGGCCCCGGCCGGCGCCCCGGCAGGAGCAGGCGAGAGCGGTTCCTCCGAAGGAGGAACCGAGGGAGAAACCGAAAGAGGAGCCCCGGCGGGAGCCGAAGAAGGAAGAGGCCAAGCCCCAGCGGGCGCGGCCGCCCCAGCGCCCGGCCCCGCCCCAGGACCCCCTCGCCATGTTCCGGGCCCGGCCGAAGGGCCGCCCGGACGCGCCCAACCTCAAGCTCTCGGACGAGGAGGCGGATCGCATCGCCCGCGCCTCGCTCGAGAAGGATCTCAAGAAGGAGGAGATCGGCGAGGCCATCTCGCTCGACACGCGGGACTTCCGCTTCTCCTCCTACTTCGCCCACATCAAGGAGCGCATCCAGAGCCACTGGAGCTGGCCCCGCGAGGCGCGCGATTACTCGGGGAGGCTGGTGCTGCGCTTCATCCTCTCGGCGGACGGCCGGCTGCGCCAGGTGGAGCTCCTCACCTCCTCGGGGTACCGCATCCTGGACGACGAGGCCCTCTCCGCCGTCACAAAGGCGGCGCCCTTCAAGCCCTTCCCGCCGGGCCTGGGGCGCAAGTTCCTCAACATCGAGGGCACCTTCGTCTACGAGCACGCCGGCCGCCGGGTGGTGCCGTGAAATGACTTTGTTGACACCCCCCCACTCCCCGCCTACCATAACCCGGCCCGGGGACGCGCCCCGTCGTCCCCCGCACAGAGGCAGTACATGGTGGAACGCCTGAGCAAGCACGTCGAGGACTACCTGAAGAACATCTACAAGCTCCAGGCCGAGTCCGCGCCCGTCTCCACCAAGTCCATCGCCGAGCGGATGAACCTCTCGCCGGCCTCGGTGACCAGCATGACCCAGAAGCTCCACCAGATGGAGCTGCTGGACTACACCCCCTACAAGGGCGTCACCCTGACGGCGCGCGGGGAGAAAGTGGCCCTCGAGATCATCCGCCACCACCGCCTGCTTGAGCTCTACCTGAACCAGAAGATGGGGATGGAGTGGCACAAGGTGGACGCCGAGGCGGAGGAGCTCGAGCACGTGCTCTCGGAGGAGCTCGAGGCCGCCATGGACCACGCCCTCGACTATCCCACTCTCGATCCCCACGGGGATCCAATCCCGGCCAAGGACGGCACCATGGTGAGCGCGGAGGAGGAGGTGCTCACGGACATCCCCCCCGGCCGCGCCACCCGCGTCACCCGGGTGCTCCAGGACGACGCCGAGGTGCTCCGCCGCCTGGGCCAGCTCGGCTTCTATCCCGAGGCCGCCCTCGAGGTACGCCGCCAGGACCCGCTCGCGGGGACCGTCACCGTGATCCTCGGGGGAAAGAGCGTCACCATCGGCCGCGAGATAGCCCTGCGCATTTTCGCCGCGAAGTAAGCCCCCTCAGGGGCGCTTTCCCGATGCAAGGTTTCCTGCGTCGCACCTGCCCCCTCCCGGTAGGCCCGCAGGGCCGCGCTCGATGACGAGCCGGCGGGCCGCCCGCCTGAATTTCCCCCGCCTCACCCGCCCGTCTCTCCCTGAGCCGATTTCCGCCCAGCCCGGTCCCGCTTCCCGTTGCGGGCGCGGTTGGTGGGGCCTAATTTATAAAAGAAGACCTTCATGTTGCGGCCGGCCGGCCGCGCTTATTGTCTCAAAAATCCGCCGCCGATCCACAGAGAGGCAAAAATATGGCAACCCAGGCCGACAAGCTGCACCGGACCGCCAACGATCTTCCCGCCGAGACGCGGAAGGAGATCATCCCGCTCCTCCAAGCGTCCCTGGCGGATACCCTGGATCTGCAGACCCACATGCGGCAGGCCCATTGGAACCTGAAGGGCCCGAATTTCTACTCGCTCCACAAGCTGTTCGACGAGGTCGTGGCTTCGGCGGGGATATGGATCGACGAGATCGGGGAGCGCATCGTGATGCTGGGCGGCCAGGCGAGGGGCACGGCCCGCGCCGCGGCGGCGGAGACGCGCCTGCCGGATTACCCGCTGGACATCACGGCCGAGCGGGATCATCTCCAGGCGGCGGTCGCGTCGCTCTCGACCTACTGCGGCTCGACGCGCGACTGCATCGGAGCCTGCCAGGACCTGGGCGACGAAACCTCGGCCCATATCTTCATCGAAACGTCGCGCGCCGTGGACAAGTACCTCTGGTTCGCCGAGGCCCACTTGCAATAGCGGGGCCTTCAGCGGGGCTGGCCGCAACAAGGAGAGGGGCGGGCCTCCCGGTCCGCCCCTCTCCTTGTTGCGGGCCGCCGTCAGGCGGCGTGCCTGAAAACATTCTTGACCGTGAGGGGCAGGCTCTGGTCCGCCAGCCACTGCGCCATACGCTCCTCCTCCTCCAGGATGCGCCGGCAGACGGAGGCGATCTCTGGGTCGCCGAAGTCCTCGGCCGCGACGATCAAGGCCTTGTACGAGGCGATCTCCAGGTTCTCCGACGCGTAGTCCGACAGGGCGTTCTTCACCTGCTCGTCCTTGAACAGGCCGGCCCCCAGACCCTGCTGCTTCCCGAAGAGCGTCCCCATCATGTTCTTCAGGGTGGATGTGGTCTCGCCCAGACGGGACACGCAACCTTCCACCATCTGGGCGTGGCGGCGGGTCTCTTCCAGGTGCTGCCGGTACCGCGACTGGGCCTCCGCCGGCGTTCCGTCCTTGACCCGCTTCTCCAGGATGTTGATGAGCGATTTCTCCATCGCGTAAGCGTCATTCAGCCAGGAAACTAGAATATCCTTTCGTGCCTCGGCCATGTCATTCGCTCCTTTCGTCTAACATGAAACCACGCGCGGCAATGCCCGCTTGGGTGAGGCTCCGCCCCGGACGGGGGCAGCCCTTCCGCCCGCACGCATGTGCCCCAGGGGGGAAGGGCCCCTTCATCCTCGCGAAGATGCCCGGCGGTCATGAAAAGGCGGCGGATTGAGCGGTCTGGCGATCGGATGAGGAAACGGCGCAAAAAAAGCTTTTCAATCACTAAAAGTGGGATGAGGTGTGCGTCCTGTCAAGCGAAATGCGGCCCCGACCCCGGGAGGCGAAAGCGAAGGGGCGAAAGGGCGGCCCGCGGGCCTTCATCGCCGGGGCGGCTTGGGGTATGCTTTCCCCGTTTTCCTCGCGCCGATGCCATTCATCCGAAGGAGGAGCCATGCCTGCCGCAAAGAAGGCCGCCGCCAAGAAGTTCGACCATCGCTTCCGCGCCATCTACGATAAGGACGTGCCCTGGCAGGAGGACATCGCCCACGACCTCCTCACCCTCCCCAAGGGGGTGAAGGTCAAGATATTCGCCTACGACCCCGTGATGAAGCGGATCGATATGAAGGTGAAGTTCCCCAAGGGCTACGTCGAGCCCGTCCACACCCACAAGAGCTGGCACTCCATCCTCGTCACCGGCGGGCGCATGTGCGTGGCGGGCAAGGATCTGCGCCCGGGCGACTACGTCTTCGGCTGGGACACGATGCACGGCCCCTACGAGTATCCGGACGGCTGCGAGGTCTTCGTCGTCTTCATGGGAGAGGGCACCCAGCACATCTGGAAGGAGGAGAAACACCTCCGCCACAAGAACGTCTGGCGGGCCGAGACGGCCGCCGGGAAGAAGGGCGTGAAGCACGGCCAGGAGGCGCGGGAGCGCGCCCTCGCGCGGTTGGCCAAGGGCAACGGCAGGAAATCGGGCGCCGCGAAGAAGGGGGTATCCAAGGGCAAGGGGAGATAGGCCCCATGGCGGCGAGAAAGGACTCCTTCGGCCATCGCTTCCGGGCCATCCCGAACCGCACCGTCCCCTGGCAGGACAAGGAGGTGAAGCCTCTCCTCAACCAGCCCGACGGGGTGAAGATCAAGCTCTTCCACCGGGACCCCGGAATGAAGCGGCTCGACTTCATCGTGAAGTTCCCCAAGGGCCACGTCGAGGGGCGGCATACCCACAAGAGCTGGCACACCTGCCTCGTCATGAAGGGGCGGGTCATCGTGGACGGCAAGACCTACCGTCCGGGCGACTACGTATTCGGCTGGACGGAGGCCCATGGCCCCCTCCACTACCCGGACGGCGCCGAGATCTTCGTCGTCTTCATGGGAGAAGGCTCCCAGCACGAATGGGTCGAGCCGGAAGGGGACGGAAAGGCCGGCCGGGCGGCGCCCCGGGCCAAGAAGAAGTCTGTCCGGCGCTGATCCCGCGGGGAGCATGCATGAGCCTTCTGCGCATCGCCGTCATCGGGGCGGGGGCCTGGGGCACCGCGCTGGCCGATCTTCTCGCCGAGCGCGGGCACGAGGTCACCCTCTGGGTGTACGAGTCCGATCTCTGCGCCCGCATGGCGAGCTCGCGCGAGAACGATATCTACCTTCCCCGGGCGCGCCTGAACGGAGGGCTGCGCTTCACGTCCGATCTCGCCCAGGCCGCCTCGGCCGGGCAGGACCTCCTCCTCTCCGTCATGCCGAGCCACGTCGTGCGCGCCGTCTGGCGGAGGATGGCGGAGAGCCTGCATCCGGACGCCATCATTGTGAGCGCGACCAAGGGCATCGAGGAGAAGACGCTCCTCCTGCCCACCCAGATCATCGCCGAGTGCATGCGGGAGGGGGGCGCGGGGGACCGTCCCCTCGCTGCCCTCTCGGGCCCCACCTTCGCCCAGGAGGCAGCGGACCGGAAGCCGACCGCCGTCGCCGCGGCGTCGGAGGATGAGGAAGGGCCGGCCTGCGTCCAGGCCGCCTTCGCGGGCACCTGCGTCCGCGTCTACACGGCCCCCGATCCGATCGGCACCCAGCTCGGCGGCGCGCTCAAGAACGTGGTCGCGCTCGCGGCGGGCATCGCCGACGGCCTCGAGCTGGGCTACAACGCCCGCGCGGCCCTCATCGTGCGGGGCCTGGCCGAGATGGCCCGCCTGGGCACGGCCATGGGCGGCCACCCCGAGACCTTCGCCGGCCTCGCCGGGCTGGGAGATCTGGTGTTGACATGCACGGGCGACCTGAGCCGCAACCGCACCGTGGGGATGCGGCTCGGCAAGGGCGAGAAGCTCGAGGGCATCCTCGCCTCGATGACGGGGGTGGCCGAGGGAGTCCACACCGCCCCCGCCGCCGCCGGCCTCGCCCGCCGCCACGGCGCGGAACTCCCCATCTGCGCCCAGGTCCACGCCGTCCTCTTCGAGGGGAAGGACCCCCGGGAGGCCGTCAAGGAGCTCATGGCCCGGCCCCTCAAGGCGGAGCGGGTGTAGGGGAATGCGCCGGGCCGTCCATGTGTTGGGCGGGCGATAGCCTCTGCCGGAGCGTCCGTCCGTGACCCCGGCGCGTCGGAACGCGGAGCAGGTTTTTTTCAGGAGGAAACCTTGAGCGCATGCGTCGTGGTACACGTAGAGGTGAAGGACCCGGAGAAGTTCAAGGAGTATTCCGCGAAGGCTCCGGCCACGGTGGCCGCCCACAAGGGCGAGTTCATCGTGCGCGGGCGGGTGGCCGAGGTCTTCTGCGGGGAGCACGACCGCAAGCAGGCCGTGGCCATCCGCTTCCCCAGCGTCGAGGCGGCGCGCGCCTGGTATCGCTCGCCCGAGTACCAGGCCCTCATCCCGAACCGGGACGCGGCCGCCGAGATGACCTTCATCTGCCTTGAGGAGGCGGCCCCGCCCTCGCGGTAGGGGAATTCGTGTTCGCATCCCGATGGATTCCCGGCAGGGGCGTACGGCGATACGCCCCTAGCGCCGCACCGAGGCTCTTGCTGCATTTCGTAGGGGCGAGGCATGCCTCGCCCCTGCCGAACCGTCATGGGAGAAGATGACATGCCCCGAGGCAAGGTGGTGGGCTTGATCGGCATCGGGCGGATGGGGCTCCCCATCGCCATCCGCTATTCGAAGGCGGGCTGGACGGTGCTCGGGCGGGACATCGCGCCGAGGCAGCAGGCCGCCTTCGCCAGGCTCAAGGGCGCGCGCAAGGCCTCGCTCGCCGAGATCGCCCGGGAGTGCCCCGTCGTCCTCTTCTGCGTCCCCTCGTCCAAGGAGGTCGCCTCCTGCCTCAAGGGCCGGGACGGCCTCCTGGCCAACGCCTCCGGCCGGCTCGTGATCTACGATCTCACGACCTCGGATCCCCTGGAGACGCGGAAGAACGCCCGGGCGGCCGGGACCAAGGGCCACGCCTACCTCGACGCCGGGATGAGCGGGGGACCGGGCGGCATCCTGGAGGGCAAGCTGACGCTGATGCTGGGGGGAGACAAGAAGGTCTTCGAGCGCACGAAAGCGGTCTTCGGCCCTTTCACCTCGAACCTCTTTCACCTGGGCGAGGTGGGCGCGGGCCACGCCATGAAGCTCCTCAACAACATGGTGCTCCACACCATCTACCTCGCCACCTGCGAGGCCGCCCGCCTGGCGGAGAAGCTCGATCTCTCGGTCGCGGACATGATCCGCATCTTCAACGTCTCGACCGCCTACAGCTACATCAGCCGCCACCGCTTCCCGAACAACATCCTGAACGGCTCCTGGAACGCCGCCGCTCGCGTCTACAATCCCTACAAGGACGTGGGCATCGCCGTGAAGCTCGGCCGCAAGCTCAAGGCCCGCATTCCCCATGCGGAGGAAACTTACGCCTTTCTCGCCAAGGCCGTGAAGCGGGGGATGATCGAGAAGGACTACTCGCTGCTCTACAAGGACTTCGGGAAAATCCAGAGGGTGAGACTGGGGAAGAAGTAGGGGGAACGGTTCGGGGCGGGGCCAGGCGCGGAGTCCGGCGGGCCCGGCCGATCTGCCCGCGAAAATGACGCCCCCCTTTCCGCCGCGGGAAGGGGGGCGTTTTGTTTCTTTTCGCTGCGCCCGGCCCCTTGGGTGGCCCGGCGAACCCGCGTCCGCGCCTTCAGGCCGAACAGGCCAGGCTGGCCGCGATGCCCGTGAAATCTTCGTACGTCTGGAGGTATTGGTCGACCATCCGGATGTGGCTGAACCGCTTCTGGGCGTGCGCCCGGATGGCCGCCCGGTCGAGCTCCAAGGTCCGGGGGACGAAGGAGGCCACCGACTCGGGGGAGTCCCCGTAGAAGCCGGTTTTCCCGTAATCGATCACTTCGCTCACGGCGCCCCGGTTGCAGGCGAGCACCGGCGTGCCGCACGCCATCGCTTCGACCATGACGTTCCCGAAGGGCTCCTCCCACTCGATGGGGAAGAGCAGGGCGGCCGCGTTCTTGAGCAGTTCATTCTTCTGCGCGTGGGCCACGCGCCCGATGTAGGTGACGTGCTTCCCGTCGATGCGGGGGCGGATGTGCGCGGAAAAGTAATCCTCCTCTTCCAGGTTTTCGGGCGCCCCCGCCAGGACGATGGGGAGCGAGGCCTTCCCGGCGATTTGGATGGCGCCCAGCGGATTCTTCAGCGGGGACATGCGGCCGAGGAAGGCCAGGTACTTGCCGGGAAGATACGAAGGCTCGTAGGCGTTGACGTTGACGCCGTTATAAATGATCCGGATGTTCTGGCGGCGCGCGGGCGGGACGGAGGCGATTTGAGAGTGGGTTTGGGCGATGATCGGAACGTCCGGATAGCGGCTCAGGATCCACAGATCGTCGGGCGTCAGCGCGCTGTTGATCCTGTGGAAGATGGGGGTCCTGGAAAGGGTTCCGATGGGGATTGCGCGGCACCCCAGATGGCAATGGATGATGTCGAATGATTCGGCCTCTCGAAGGGCCTCCACGAGGTTCGCGTTGGCGTAACCCTCGTAGGTCCAGGCTTCTCCCCGGGCCATCGCGTCGATGAGGTTTACGTCGCAGGCCGGGCGGAGCCTGCCATCCGTTCGGGAGTCTCCCGAGGCGAAAAGGGTCACTTCATGGCCGCGCCTTACGAGCTCCTCGGTCAGCAGGTGGACGATGGCCTCCGTTCCCCCGTAGTGGGAGGGCGGGACGCTGGCCCACAGGGGGGC
The DNA here is from genome assembly GCA_016192135.1 of Candidatus Tectomicrobia bacterium. NCBI lineage: Bacteria > Pseudomonadati > Candidatus Tectimicrobiota > Candidatus Tectimicrobiota bacterium. Next base: position 317,950 of record JACPUR010000001.1, read on the forward strand.
GATCTGGGCGATTCGCAGGGGTGCATGGCGGACGGTCGCCATGGAGAGGGGCCCTCCAAGCCATGAGGCTTGCGCGATGGGAGAGGCGGCTTCTCCCGCTAGTGGTTTTCGGGTGCGGGCGCTCGGCGCGGCGGGCGCCCCCGGGGGGCGAACGTCCTCACGCGCGCCCCACCCCAGGCGGCTCGGGCTGGTGAGGCAAAAGGGGGCATGGGAGGAACTCAGCTGTCCCTTTTGATTCGACAAACGGACTGCGTCGCGTTCCGGTTCCTGCGAAATGGGAGGGGAATTCCGTTTCGGGGCGCTTTTTTGAAGAAGGCCACTCTTTTTTTGCGTGCATTCGGCGTTCGAGAACGGGCTTTCGCGGTTTCTATGCGGCGGGGACCGGGGCGCCGGCGAGTTCCAGCATCCGGGTGAGGACGCGCTCGGCCGAGAAGAACTCTTCCGCGATTTCCCGGGCGGCGCGGCAGTGGGCCGGATAATCCGCCCGGATCTTCTCGAACGCCTCCAGGATGTCTTCCATCGTCCGGAAGGGGAAGAGACCCCGCCCCGCCGGAAGGACCGCCCCGAAACCGGTGTCCTGCGTGACGGCGGGCCGTCCCGCCGCCAGGAAGCAGGCGGTGCGGTCGCTGAACCAGCCCGTCCAGGGGCGGACGTACTGGTCCTTGGCCACCGTGAACTCGCCGCGGGCGGCGAAAATATAGTCGCGGTACGAGTGGATGCTGGTGGTGAGGGAGATGGCGTCCACCACGCGCCAGCCGTGCGATCGGAGCATCCGGAGCACATCCTCCTTGTTCGTGGCCAGCGCCATCTCCAGGGGCTCGCGGGTGCGCCCGGGAAGCTCCACGAACTTCAACAGTTCGAGGTGCTTGCTCCACAGGTAGGTTTCCCCCTCCCATACCGCGTCCTTGCCCGTCTGCTGCCAGCTCGTGATGGTGGTGAAGGGAGCGCCCGGCGCGGGCGCCTCCGGCCCCCGCCACCAGTCGAGGACGACGGGCTGGCGCGTGGGCAGGAAATCGTGCCGGGTCGCCGGGATGCGGCATCCGGGCTTGCCGATATTTTCCCCGAAGGTGAACAGGTGGGTGTGGGCATCCAGCATCCCGGCCATCGATTCGCTCCCCGAGGCCACCTCCACCTGGGCCAGGAAGGGGTCCGATTCCGCGTAGATCCGCATGGGGACCCGCATGTGCTCCTCCCGGAGGATGGTCGTCCCCGTCACGTTCACCAGCATCTCCGCCTCGCCGAGCAGCCGGTCGAGGGCGGCGGGAGAGAGGCCGTGGAGGCTCCCGTCGGCCGCCGAGCGGTAGGACCACCGGCCCTTCAGGCCGCACCAGGACAGGAGGCCGTCCAGGTAGCGCGTGGTGTAGGCGCAGCTGCTGGAGATGGCGTTCTGCTCGGGGTCGAATGGCCAGGATCCCGTGTCCTCGATGTAGTAGACGTCGTAGCCCAGCCGGCGGAAGCCCTCGATGTAGTGGAGGGCCTGCCAGGCCACCCCGGCGAAGGGCGATTGGCCCATGAATCCGATGACGATGAGCTTCGGTTTTTTCGGCATCCGGGCGTTCCCTTGGCGCCGGCGGGCGGCTCCGCGCGCTCGAGGATAGATATACGTGGTTGTCGGGCGGGGGACTAGGGCCGGGGGAGCTCCCAGCCCGGAGGCTTGGAGAAGAGTGAGAACAAGGCGTCGATGGCCACGCCGTTCTTCTCTCCCCGGTGGACCTCCTCCGAATCGAGCGCGCAGCCCACGTTCAGGAAGAGGTCTCGGTAGGTCCGCACGTGCCAGCGGGAAAGCAGATAGTCCTGCGTGCCTCCGCAGGTGCTCACGAGCAGGAGCCGCCCTCCCGGCCGGAGCGAGTCGACCGCCTGGGCGGCGAACCAGCCCACCTCGAAGAACGTGTAGAGCCATCCGAAGTAGTAGATGACCTCGCTGATCACGATCAGGTCCCAGGGGCCGCCGGCCCCGAGGTCCATCTCCATGGCGTTCGCCACCCGGAACTCCACGTTCCCCGCCCCCGCGGAGGACCGCCGGGCGCGCTCGATGGCCGAGGGAGCGATGTCCACGCCCACGACGCTGTCGCACAAGGAGGCCATCCGCCGGGTGAAGGCCCCTCCGCCGCAGGCGATCTCGAGGGCGCGGGGGTAGCGGCGCCCCTCCAGCATCTCCAGCAGCCGGGCGTACTTCGCCTTCTCGAAGGGGGACGACTCGAAGTCCCAGAAGTCCCCCTCCTTCCAGATGTTCTCGAAGAAGCCCTCGGCCTTCGAGTGGATGAGGCTGCGGTCCCGGTTCATGGATTCTCTCACTCCGCGGCGGGAGTGAGAATGCCCGATCGGATCGCCTGCTGCACGGCCCGGAACGAGCAGAGGGAGATTTCCAGCCCGGGCAGCGCCTCGCGCACCTTCGGGCTGCAGAGGACCCTTACCTCCTCCGCGCGCTCGGCCAGGTAGGGGGAGGCGAAATCCGCCCCGATGCCGGGATGGCAGCACAGCTCCGTCACGCCCGCCGGAAGCTCTTCCAGGAGGCCGAGCAGATGCCGGACCGTGAGGAAGTCGGGGATGGAGCGGCCCTCGGCGGTCTGCCCGTAGAACCTGCCGCAATAGGATATCTCCGGCGTGACCTCCCGCAAGGGAACCCCGAGCCGCTCCGCCGCTTCCATCAGGATGGAGCGGACGGGCTCGGTGCGGTGGAAGTGCTGGTGGGAATCCAGGTGCGTCGGTTCCATGCCGGCGAGCTTCCGGAAGGCCTGGATCTGCCGCCGGACCTCCCTGCGGACGGCCGCCTTGTCCTGGCGCGGGACCACCTCGTAGAGCAGCTCCCAGTTCCCGCCGGGGCAGACCCACTCGCCCAGGTCCACGTGGAGGCCCAGGCTGAGCGCGGCGTTCCCTCGTGCGTAGGCGGCCGCCCCGGCGGCGGCGGGCCCCCGGACCATGAGGCTGGCGCTGGTGAGGATGCCGTGCTCATGCGCTTCGATGATGCCGGCGTTGATGCCCCGGCTCAGGCCGAAATCATCTCCGTTCACGATGAGAAGCTTGGCGGCATCCACGGTCTAGGCGGCCTCGGGTAGAAAACGGGTGATTTACAGTCCGGCTTGGCGCAGGAGCGCCCCGAGAACGGTCTCGGCCCGGAAGTGCGTCTCCGCGATTTCCCGCGCGGCGCGGCAGTGGCGGGGGTAATCGCTGTCTATCTCGTCGATCGCGGCGAGGATATCATCCATGTCCCGGAAGGAGAAGAGGCCCTCGCCGGTCGGGAGGTTCTCGTCGAAGCCCGTGTCCTGGGTGATGACGGGCCTGCCGGCCGCGAGGAAAGTGGCGCTGCGGTCGCTGAACCAGCCGCTCTTGAAGCGGATGTTCTGGTCCTTCGCCACGGTGAACTCCCCCCGCGCGCCCCGGATGTAGTCGCGGTAGGGGAGGATGTCCCGGGAGATCGCGAGCGCCTCCGTCACCTGCCAGCCGTTCTCGCGCAGCCAGGCGACGGGGTCGGAGTCGTCGTAGGCGAGCGCGAGCTCGAAGGGGCGCCCCGCGCGGCGCGGCAGGTCCGCCACCTTGAGGAACTCCGTGTGCTTGGTCCAGGTGTAGGTCTTGCCCTGCCAGACGATGTCCTTGCAGGTCTGCTTCCAATGGGTGACGGTGGTGAAGGGGCGCGGCTTGCCGTTGGCCGGGGCCTTCTCCGGCTCCCACCAGTCCAGCGCGACGGGCTGCCGCGTCGGCCGGTAGGCGAAGGGCCCCGTCGGGAGGGGGCAGATGGGCCTGCCGATGTTCTCCCCGTAGGTGAAGTGGTGGGTGTGGGCGCTCAGCAGGCCGATGGTGAAGCGGTTGCCCTGGGCCACCTCGATCTGGGGCAGGACCGGATCCGTCTCGATGAAGACGCGCACCGGGACGCGCAGGTGCTCTTCGCGCAGGATGGTCGCGCCCGTCACGTTCAGGATGGCGTCGGCCCGGCGGAAGATATCCCCGGCGGAGGAGGCGAGGGGGCCGTGGAGGCTTCCGTCCACCCCGGAGCGGTAGAGCCAGCGGCCGCCCATCCCGCACCAGGACATGATTCGGTCGAGGTAGCGCAGCGAGAAGCCGCAGTCTTCGGTGACGGTTTGCTGGTCGGCGTCGTAGGGCCAGGCGCCGGTGTCCTCGACGTAGTGGACCTCACACCCCAGGCGCCGGAGGCCTTCCAGGAAGTGGAGGAACTGCCACGCCACCCCGGCGAACGGCATCCGGGCGGCAATGCCCATCAGAACGACAGAAGGCCGGCCTTTCATGACGCTTACTCTCCCGGTGCGGCGGGAATAGGCTCATGCCGTGCGATCTCCATTTGCTGCCGATAGAGGCTGGCGTAGAGGCGGTCGAGCGCCACCAGCTCCGTGTGCGTCCCCGACTCCACGATCCGGCCCCGATCCAGGACGATGATACGATCGGCGTTGCGGATAGTCGAGAGGCGGTGGGCGATGATGAAGGTCGTCCGGTTTTCCATGAGGCGGTTTAGGGCCTCTAGGAGCAGGCTTTCCGTCCGGGCGTCCAGGGCCGAGGTCGGCTCGTCCAGGATGAGGATGGGAGCGTCCTTCAGGAAGGCGCGCGCGATGGAGAGGCGCTGCTTCTCCCCGCCCGAGAGGGTGGCGCCCCTCTCCCCGACCACCGTGTCGTAGCCCTCGGGGAGGCGCTGGATGAAGTCGTGCGCGTTGGCGGCGATGGCGGCCGCCTCGATCTGCTCCCGGGTGGCGTCCGGCCGGCCGTAGGAGATGTTCTCAGCGACGCTGAGCGGGAAGATGAAGGACTCCTGGAGCACGATGGCCACCTGCTCGCGCAGGCAGCGCAGCCGGATGCCCCGGATGTCCTGCCCGTCCACGGTGATGCGGCCGTCCCGGGGGTCGTAGAAGCGGACCAGGAGGCTGACGAGGGTGGTCTTGCCCGCCCCCGTGGGGCCGACGATGGCCAGCGTCTCGCCCGGGCCGGCCTCGAAGGAGATGTCCTTGATCGCCAGCTGCCCCCGCTCGTAGCCGAAAGCGACACTCTCGTAGCGGATGCGGCCCTCGAGTTTCACCTCGCGGGCGCTGGGCCGGTCCTCCACGTCGAGGGGGGTGTCGAGGATCTCCAGCGCGCGCTCCGCCCGCGCGGCCGCGTCCTGGATGGTCGAGGCCGTGTAGGTGATGGCGTTGAGCGGCGTATACAGCGACTGTAGGTAGGAGAGGAAGAGGATGATGGTCCCTACCGTCACCTTCCCCTGCAGCACGTAGAGCGCGCCCAGGTACATGATCCCCGCGGTGCCCACCGAGGTCACGAGCCCGACGAAGAGCTTGAACCACATGTCCGCGTGCGCGGAGCGCTCGTAGGCCGTGACCGTCTGGTCCGCGAAGGAGCGGAAGCGCGCCTGCTCGATCGGCTCCCGGGTGAAGGCCTGGACCGCCGGGATCGCGCTCATGGCCTGTGCCACCATGGCCGCCATCTGCCCTTCGAGGTGCCTGCGTTCACGGCCACGCTGCTGCATCGGCTTCCCAAAAATCCGGATGGAGAGGATCAGGAAGGGGGCCACCCCCATGGCGAGCAGCGTCATCGTGGGCTCAAGGCGCCACATGATGACGAACATAGCCGCCAGCATGACCAAGGATTGAAGGGCAGGCAGCAAGGCGCCGCCGATCAGGGAGTTCGCGCAGTAGGTGTCCCCGGTCACCCGGGCCACGGTGTCGCCAACGGGCCGGCGGTTGTGGAAGGTCAGCGAGAGGCGCTGGAGGTGGTGAAAGATGTCCGCCGCCAGATCGTACACCATCCGCTGGCCCAGCCGGACGGTGGAGACGAGATTGATCTGGGTCATGAGCCAGGCCAGCAGGAAGAGGATCAGGGTGCTGGCGCATACCCAGACGAGCAGCCCCTCCGGGGTTTCGCTCCCCGGCATGTAAGAGAATATCCCGTCCACCGCGCCGGAGTGCTGGCCGAGCACCTGGTCCAGCAGGATTTTCATCGGCCAGGGTTTCAGCACCTCCAAGCCGATTTCGAGGAACAGGGTCAGCAGGACGGTCCCGAATTGCGCGCGATGGGGCCATAAATAAGCAAGGAGGCGCCCGTACATCTTCATGCGGTGCGCGCCCCCGCGGGGCGGATTTTGCGTACTCATATATTCGAGTTGTCCCCGTTATTTTCGGCGAGAATCACTCCCTCGCCCTTCTCCTTCAAAACGCGCAGAAGCTTGCCGGCCGCCGCCGCGCAATCGCGCAGGACGGCCGCCCCCAGAAAGAAAGCGCTCGTCCCCAGGATGCCCGCCGCCAGGTACGCCCCCTCCCGGGCCGCCTCGAGCCCGAGCAGGGCCAGCAGGCCGCCCAGGGCGGCGCCCCCGGCCGAAGGCCTGGGCCAGATGCGGAAGCGGAAGAGCTGTTTTCCGGCTCCGTGCTCCTCCACCGCCGTCCGCAAGCGGACCCCGCCCAGCAGGCCGCCCCGGACCTCGAGATCCCACCGGTCGAATTCTCCCCCCGGCAGCACCTGGGCCCGGGCCTTCCGCAAGCCGTTCATGAGGGACTTCAACATATCATCCAGGGCGCACCAGCGCTCCCGCCAGAGTGAGACCCGCCGGGGCCCCGGCAGGGCGAGGCAGGCGAGCCGGGCCGAGCGCCAGGGGGTCAAGCCGAAGGCCAGCCGGCCCCACAGGCGCGCCAGGGGCTGCATCAGATGGAGGTACATGGTCAGCCCTTGGCGCTTCCATCGCTCCTCCCGGGTCCCGAAGTGCGAGCGGGCGGCGCTCAGGGCGGCCTGGCCCAGCGCCGTCAGCACCGCCAAGGCCAGGGGCACGCCCGCCCACAGGAGGAGCGGCCGCCAGAGCAGGCCGAGGAGGGTCATGCATCCGAGCAGGGCGGTGATCAGGTACCACTCCGGCATGAGGGTGAGGCACGCGAGGGGCGCCGGGGAGGGCTTGTAGAGCGACTGGAAGGGGGCGCTCCCCCACACCCCGTGGAACACCCGGCTCCGCAGGGACGAGAGATGCTGGATCAGCCCCTGTCCATAGATGCGGCCCGCCCACATCGCGTGGCCCGCGGCGTTGTACTTCTCGGGCCACTTCCGCTCGAGCATGGCCTCGGCCTTCCCGTAGCCCTTCTGCTGGCGCCAGTAGGCCCGGACGGCGTTCCGCCGGTGGTGCCACACCATCGCGGCCGGATGGAAGCCGATGGTCCAGCCGCGCTCCTGGATACGCCAGCAGAGGTCCACGTCGTCTCCCGCCACGCGGAACTGCGTGTCGAAGCCGCCCACCGCCTCGAGCGCGGCGCGGCGGAAGGCCATGTTGCATCCCGGGATGTGCTCGGCCACGCTGTCGGTCAGGAGGACGTGGTTGGGGCCGCCGGGCGCGTTGGCGACGCAGTCGGCCACCAGGCCGTCCTCCGCCGGCGGCAGGTTCGGGCCGCCGACGGCGGCGTGCCCGGTCCGCAGGAAGGTCGCCGCGAGATAGGTCAGCCAGTGCGGGTCGGGCCGGGCGTCGTCGTCGATGTAGGCCACGATCTCGCCCGCGGCGTTTTGCCAGCCCGTGTTGCGGGCGCTGGAGAGGCCCCGGTTCTCGGTGCGGATGAGGCGGAAGGCGGGGAAGCCAGAGGCGATCCGGGCGGTGGCGTCCGTGGAGCCGTCGTCCACCACGATCACCTCGTACTCGCCCGGGTAGTCGAGCGCCTGGAGCCCCTCGAGGGTGTCGCGGATGGTGCGGCCTCCGTTGTAGGAGCACACCACCACCGAGGCCCTGGGCCAGGGGAGCGACGCCTGGAAGGGGGCCTCCTCGAACGCCTGCCGGACGGAGAGCAGGGCCCGCTTGGGCTCCCGCTCCCGGGTGGTCAGGCCGAAGTCCCAGTCCTCGATGTCGAAGCCGCCGCGGTACCACTCGTCCGTCCAGGAGAAGACGAAGGCGCCGGCGCAGCCTCCTTCGAAGGAGGCGCGCACCTGCCACTCGAGCGCCTGGGCCTGAGCCTTCTCCCCGTTGCGGCGGCTGTCCAGGCCGATCTCGGCCATGACCAGGGGGCGATCGCCCGCCAGGTTGTGCAGCCGGGCGAGGTAGGCCTCGTAGGTCTCCCGCCGCTCCAGGTAGACGTTGAACGTGACGAAATCGAGGAAGGGGAGCTCCAGGTATTCCGTCGTGGGATAGTTGACGTAGGTGACGAGCCCGTCCGGGTCCTCCGCCTTGACGGTTTCATAGAGCCGGCGGATGAAACGCTCGACCTTCCGGCGGCCGTGCCAGCGGACGATGGGGGCGGGAATCTCGTTCCCCACCGTGTAGCAAAGAAGGGCCGGGTGTCCGGCCAGCTTCCTCGCCTCCGAGCGCATGCGGTCAATGATGGACCAGGCCGTCTTGCGGCTGTCCAGGAAGGTGACGTGCTGCTCCCAGGGAAGGCCGGCCATCACGTAGAGGCCGTGGCGCAGGGCCAGATCCAGCATCCACCTGGGCGGGACGGTGTAGGTCCGGACGGCGTTCAGGCCGTTCGCGGCCATCATGGCGAAGTCCCGCTCCGCCGCCTCGGGGCGGTGGAACTCGTTGCCGTAGGCGTCGGGGCGGAAGGTACCGTAGGTCACCCCGCGCACCCAGAGCTTGCGGCCCCCGGCGCAGAGGAACTTCCCGCGCGCCTCCGGGCGGCCTGCGCCTTCGATGGCTTGGGAGGGCGGGGCGGCGAGCGCAACTCCGGCGGCGGAATGGCCGTTCCCTTCCGCCGCCGCGGCCATATGGGTTTCTTCAGGTCTCATCGAGGGTTCCGCGGCGGCGTCAACGAGCGTGGGAGCCGTTTACCGCCAGGCATGGCGCCAGCGTATTCGCCGGGCCGGTATGCCACGCCCAGGCCGTCTGGACGATGGTCCGCAGATCGGCGAAAAGCGGTTTCCAGCCGAGAACCTGGCCGGCCCGGGACGGATCGGCGACCAGGATGGCGGGGTCGCCCTCCCGGCGGGGCGCGGTCCGCAGGGGCAGCTCGTGGCCGCTCAGGCGCTCGACCGCGCGGATGACGTCCAGCACGGTGTGGCCGTTGCCGGTGCCCAAGTTGAGCGGGGTGCTCTCGCCGCCGGCCAGGAGGTACTCGAGGGCCTTCACGTGGGCGTCGGCCAGGTCGCAGACGTGGATGTAGTCGCGCATGGCCGTGCCGTCGGGGGTGGGGTAGTCCGTGCCGAAAATCTCGACCTGCGGGCGGAGCCCCAGGGCGGCCTGGATCACCAGGGGGATGAGGTGAGTCTCGGGATCATGGTGCTCGCCGATCTCCCCCTCCGGGTCGGCGCCCGCCGCGTTGAAGTAGCGGAGCGCCGTCCAGCGGAAGCCGTGGACCTCGCCGTACCAGCGCAAGGCCTTCTCGGCCATGAGCTTGGTTTCGCCGTAGGGATTGATGGGCGCCTGCGGTTCGCTCTCCTGGATGGGGATGCGGGAGGGGATGCCGTAGGTGGCGCACGAGGAGGAGAAGACGATGTTTCTCACCCCCGTCTCGCGCATGGCCTCGAGGAGGTTCAGTGTGTTGATCACGTTATTGCTGAAATACTTGCCGGCGGCGCGCATGGACTCGCCGACGTAGGCGTAGGCGGCGAAATGGATGACGGCCTTGATGCAGTATTCGCGCAGGGCCCGCCTCAGGATGGCGGAATCGGCCAGATCCCCCTCCACGAAGGAGCCCCACTTCACGGCCCAGCGGTTCCCGTTGACGAGGTTGTCGTACACGACCGGTTGATATCCCGCGCGCGACAGAAGCTTGCACGTATGGCTGCCGATGAATCCCGCGCCACCTGTGACCAGAATTGCCGGATTCATTTCCGAAGAACTCCTTTTCGCCTTCCAATCCCATCCGGCGGCCCGTCTCCAGATTGGAGCCGGACTTTTGCCCGCCGGGCCCCAGTGGCCTGAGAGGATGGGCGACGGTTTGTAGACTGCGTTTAGCGGCTGATGAACGTGAGGCGGCTGTCTACACGGGAGGGCTCAGAGCGCCGCGCAGGAGTAGGCGGGAAAAGGAGAGAATCTTTCCAAGGCGGTGCATAAAAGCCTTCAAACTCCCCCAGGAGGACGACGAATTCCACGACCCTTTGTCGCCCATTCGCCGTTTTCCGCCCTTCGAATTGGGCGCCTCCAGATACTCCTGGCGGGACTAAAAGTCAATACTTTCAAGTTCCATTGGAGCGGGGCGACCCCACGCCGCCCGCCTTACTGGTGTAGCAATCGATCAGCCGCCGGGAAAAGTTCCCCCGGATGTTCTGGATGGGCGGAACCGCCCGTCCGGGGCACCATCATACTGCGAGTCCGGACGAAAAACGAGAGGATAATATTACTGAAAAGAAAGCAGGGAAAAGTACCGAAAATCGGACGAAATTTAGGGCGGGAACCTTACAGACTCAGTAATTTCCGGGCCAAAATCTAATACCGGCGTCTTCGAATTCGCTCGGAGGCGCGGGCCAAATCCCACTGCAGGACAGCCACCAGGCCAGCCACCGCCATGAGGATCAGTACGGGCGCCATGATCCCCTCCAATTGCGCCAAGGGGGCGCATGATGGTGTAGGTGCTAAGCCTGAATTATAGACAGCCGGCGGTCCGAGGCAGTGACGCGAGTCACAGGACCGGCCTCTATCTCATTGATTTTATTGTCGCAAAATGCGATGCCGCCCCTGCAATCCTAGCGGTCCGGAAGGATGTGGTAGAGTCTTTCCCCATCCCGTTGTGGCCTATCGGCACGAAGCGTCTATTCCTGGAGGGGGCGCGATGATCAAATTCGACATGGCTCCGGCCGCCCGGAAGCTGGTGGACCACGTCATGGCCGTCAAGGCCGGGGAGAAGGCCCTCATCGTCACCGACTCGGGCCGCTCCCCCCGCATCACCGAGGCCCTCGCCCACGCCATCGCCGGGACCGGGGCCAGGCTCGCCATCGTCGAGATGGCCCCCCACGCCATGGGGGGCGTGGACCCCCCCGCCCACGTCACCGCCGCCGTCCAGGCCTCGGACGTGGTCTTCTTCCAGACCACCTCGGCCACCTTCCACACCGACACCATGCGGAATGCGCTTGCGGGGGGCACCCGCACCCTCGAGATGTGGGGGTTCGAGGAGGAGATGATGGCGGCGGGCCCCCTCGGGGTGGACTACGCCGAGATGGAGCGCGTCACCGCCGCCCTGGCCGGGCGGATGACGAAGGGCCGGAGGGGGCGCTTCATCACCCCCGAGGGCACCGACTTCTCCTTCTCCATGGAGGGGCGCCCCGGCCTGGGCCTCCTCCAGCTCGCCCGCAACCCCGGCGAGCACTGTGCCTGCCCGGGCGGGGAGGCCGCCGTCTGCCCCGTCATGGGCTCGGCGGAGGGGGTGATGGCCAATCCCTTCTCCATCGAGCACCGGGCGCTCGGCTTCGTCGCGGAGCCCATGCGCATCGAGGTGCGGGGCGGCCGGGCGCACTCCGTCACCGGCAGCCCCGCCGGGGAGCGCTTCTGGAGCTGCATCGCCGAGGCGGGGGAAGGCGCCCGGAACGTGGCCGAGTTCTCCATCGGCACCAACAACGCCTGCCGCAAGCGCACGACCGTCCGCGAGGCCAAGAAGGCCCTCGGCACCTGCCACGTGGCCTTCGGCGACAGCCAGAGCCTGGGCGGCGAGGTCAACGCCCCCTTCCACGTGGACATGATCTACGACAACCCCACCGTCTGGATCGACGACGAGATGGTGATGCGGGACGGGAAGATATTGGTGTAGGGCGCAAGGGAAAGGGAGGCTCATGCACTCGCGCATCGGCATCTGGGAAGGCTCGCCCGAGGAGCTGGAGCGCTGGATCGCGCGCTCCCGGGAGCAGGTCAAGCCCGACATCCAAAAGGACCCCGGCCTCGCCGCCGCCTATTGGCTCGTGGATCGCTCGAGGGGCCGGGGCATGATCGTCACCCTCTGGGAGAGCCGGGAGGCCATGGAGGCGAGCGAGCAGGCCCGCCTCAAGCGCCAGTCCGGCACCACCGCCGCCACCGGCGCCCGGGTGGCGACCGAGCGCTACAAGGTGGTGGACTCGCTCGTCATGTGAAACGGGAAAAGGGCATTCTGAACGAGCCTTGGGGTGATGTGTCTTTTGTAGGGGCGAGGCATGCCTCGCCCCTACGGACCAAACCGGATTCCGGCAAGGAGTTCGTCATGCTCCGCCACGCGCCGAAGATCGCCCTGGGCGGCCTCCTCGCCCTTCTCCTGGGGGCCGGGCTCATCCTCGCCATCATGGGGGGCCTGCTCCCGTCCGGGGAGCACCACCGCCTCGTGCGGCTGGGCGTGGTCCTCTTCCTGGGCGGGCAGGGGCTCCTCGTCGCGGGCCTGGCGGCCTGGGCGGCGCGGAAGGTGATGTAAGCCTATCTCTCCGGCAGCCGGATCACCGACCGCAGCGTCTCGCCGCGCTCCATGGCCTCGAAGGCGGGCTCGGCGTCCTCGAGCCCGATGACCTTGGTGACCATCCGGTCGAGATCGAGCTCCCCCGTCTCGTACCAGTGCGCGAGGAGGGGGAAGTCCCGCGAGGGCAGGCAGTCCCCGTACCAGCTCACCCGCAGCGCCCCGCCCAGCCCGAAGAACCGCTGGATCGGAAGCTCCATCTTCATCGTGGCGTCCGGCACCCCGATGAGCACCGCCGTCCCCGCCAGGTCGCGCGACCAGAGGGCCTGGAGGAGGGTCTTGGGCGTCCCCACGGCCTCGAAGGCGTAGTCCACCCCGAGGCCGCCGGTCAGGCGCTTGATCTCCTCGACCGGGTCCCCCTTGGTGGCGTCCACCACGTCGGTCGCCCCGAACTCCTTGGCCCAGGCCAGCTTGTTCGCGGCGATGTCCACCCCGATGATGCGCCCGGCGCGGGCGAGCCGGGCCCCCTGGATGACGCTGCAGCCCACCCCCCCGCAGCCGAATATGGCCACCGTGCTCCCCCGCCGCACGCCCGCGGTGTAGAGGGCGGCGCCGACCCCCGTCATGACGCCGCAGCCGATGAGGCAGGCCTGCTCGGGCGGGCACGACGGAGGCACGGGGACGGCCTGCCTCGCCGCCACCACGGTGTGGGTGCAGAAGGTGCCGATGCCGATGGAGGGGCTGAGCCTGGCGCCGTCTTTTTTCGCGAACATCCGGGGCTGGGCGTTCAGGCTCGCGGCGCAGAGGTGAGGCCGGCCGATGGCGCAGAAGCGGCAGCTCCCGCAGGGCGCCCGCCAGGCCAGCACCACGTAGTCCCCTTTCTTGAGGCCCGTCACCCCGGGGCCCACCTCCTCCACGATCCCCGCCCCCTCGTGCCCCAGGAGGTAGGGGAAGTCGTCCCCGATCTTCCCGAGCTTGTAATGGAGGTCGGTGTGGCAGACGCCGCTCGCCTGCACCCGCACGAGCACCTCGCCCGGGCCCGGCGCCTCGACGACGATCTCCTCCACCTCGCAGCGCGCGCCCGCCTTCCTGGAAATCACGCCGTGGCCGGTGATGGACATGATGGGCCTCGAATTTTGAGGGTTCTCTCAGGCGTGGCCGTGGAGGAGGCATTCTAGCGGATGGCGCGCGGAGGTGTCATTCAGGTGATTCGCGGAGGCCTACCCGGAATCCGCAGGGGCGGGTTTGAAACCCGTCCCTGCGGATTCCAATGGCCCGGCCCCCTCAATCCCTCAGCGGGGGCTTGGTCTTGTCCGGGACGTCCACCTCGAAGACGTTCAGGGCCATGGCGACGGCGGTGAAGTAGCCCACGAGCATGGTGAGCTCGACCGTCTCCTGCTCCCCGAAGTGATCGAGCGCGGCGCGGAAGCTCGCCTCGCTCACCCGGCCCCTCTCCTGAAGCTCCGAGACGAAGTCGTAGACGATCTTCTCGTCGGGCTTGAGGCCCGCCGGCCGCCGGCGCTCGAAGAGGGCGTCGATGGTTTCCTGCGCCACCCCGGCGCTCAGGGCCTGGGGGACGTGGACCTGCCATTCGTACTGGGCGGTCCAGGCCCGGGCCGTGGTCAAGACGGCGATCATCCGGAGGCGGGCGGGGATCTTGGTGACGAAGCGCATGTACTCGCCCACCTTCTGGAAGCGGTTGGCCGCCTCGGGCGCCCGCAGGAGGACCGTGAACGGCCCCATCACCTTTCCCCGCGGGCCGGCGGCGATCTCGTCGGCGACGCGGCGCTGCGCTTCGTTCATCTGCTCGTAGGTCAACATGCTCAGCCGGGCCATGGCGCTCCTCGGGTGCTCGGGGGGGAATGAGGGCCGGCGGAGAAGATACGCGGCGGGAGGGGCCGGGACAACCGGCCGGCTAGTCCTCCGGCGCGGCCGGGGGAGCCGGCCGGCGCCTGGGCTCGTGGCCCTGCAGGCCAATCTCGGCCGCCGAGACGGCCGAGGGCGGGGCCTCTTCACCCCGGCGGAGCACCTCAATGAAGCGCTCCACGGTCGGGCTGAGGGGCTTCCCGCGCCGGTAGATGAGGGCGATGGGGCGCCGGATGGGCTCCCCCTCGATGGGGATGCCCACCAGGGTGCCGATGGCGAGCTCCTTCTGGAGGGCGGGCTCCGGCAGGATGCTCACCCCGGTCCCGGTCGAGACGGCCTGCTTGATGCTCTCGACGTTGTCGAACTCCATGACCACCTGGGGGCGCACGTCCGCGCGGCGGAAGGCGCGGTCCACCGCCTTGCGCACGGCCAAGTCCCCGTCGAAGTGGACGTAGGGCTCCCCGGCCAGCTCGGCCAGGCGGACGGCGCGCTTGCGGACCAGGTGGTGGGCCGGCGGGCAGACGAGGAGCATCAGCTCGTCCTGGAGGGGGACGACGGTGAGCGCCCGGTTCGCCGGGGGATAGGAGAGTACCCCCACGTCCGCCGAGTCCTCCAGCACCGACTGGACCACCTCCTCCGGGTGGAGGCACTCGAGCCGCACCCGGGCCTCGGGGTGGATCATGCGGAAGTTCTGCATGCGGGCCCCCATGGCGTGGAGGCCCACGGAGTAGATGGCGGCCACCCGGATGGTGCCGGCGATGCGCTTCTCGCGGCCGCCCAGCTCGGCCCGCACCCGCTCGAAGCCCTCCAGGAGCTTCCGGCAGGCGCGGTAGAACTTCACTCCCTCGGGGGTGACCTCGAGGGGACGCTTGCTCCGGTCGAGAAGCCGGACCCCCAGCTCCTCCTCGATCTGGCGGACGGCCTGGCTGGCGGCGGACTGGGTGACGTTGCTCTCCAGCGCCCCGCGGGAGAAGCTCTGGTGGCGGGCGACATGGCAAAAAAGCTGCAAGGTTTCGAGGTTCATGGCGATCCCCTCCACCATCTGGAACTTATGCTGAAGCATTAGCGCCGCTAATGCAAGACGGGCCGGGCCACGCGCTTTTTCAGCAGGAAAGGATTTGCCGAAGGAGGGGAATATGCTTCAGCTGGCCGCCTATGCCCCCGTCCCCAGCCGGTCTAGCATCCGCAGGAGGCCGTCCAGGATGGTGTAGGGGTGGGGCGGGCAGCCCGGCACGTAGAGGTCGACCGGAAGGAGGTTTCCCGCCCCGCCGTGGACTTCCGGGTGCCCGGCGTAGAGCCCTCCGGAGATGGCGCAGGCTCCCACCGCGATGACGATCTTGGGGGCGGGCGTCGCGTCGTAGGTCTTCTGGAGGGCCAGCCTCATGTTCTCCGTGACCGGCCCGGTGACGATCAGGCCGTCGGCGTGGCGGGGCGAGGCGACGATCTGGATGCCGAAACGGGCGAGGTCGAACACGACGGTGGTGAGCACGTTGATGTCGGCCTCGCAGGCGTTGCAGCCTCCCGCGCTCACCTGGCGGAGCTTGAGCGAGCGGCCGAACAGGCGGCGGGCTTTCCCGTCCAGGGCGCGGGCCAGTTTCAATCCTTCCTCCCGCAAGAGGAGGTCCTGGCGCTCCCGGGCCGCGAGGCGGTAATCCCGGGTGAACCGGATGGCCCCCTCCGGGCAGGCCTCCTCGCACTCCCGGCAGAAAAGGCACTTGCCCAAATCCAGGCCCGGCTTTCCCCCGCCGAGGTCGATGGCGCCGGTCGGGCAAACCTCCGCGCAGGTCAGGCAGCCTTCGGCGCAGCGGGACCCGTCCACCCGGGGCAGGCCCGCATACCGCTCGGGAAGCGAGGGCGGCTCGCCCGGATACTTCGAGGTCCGGTGTCCCTGCCTAAAGCGCGCGGTCAGAACATCCAGCATGGCGGTTCCTCAGAGGTCATGCCCGCAGTAGGACAAGTTGAAGCTCTTGTTGCACAGCGGGAAATCGGAGATCTGCTGGCCCCTCAGCGCCATCGCCAGCCCGACCCAGTTGTGGAAGGAAGGATCCACCACCTTGTACCGGCTCAGGCGGCCTTCCCCGTCCGCCGAGACGCAATGGCATATCTCCCCCCGCCACCCCTCGACGAGGGAGACGGCGAAGGCGCCCGGCGCAAGATCGCCGAGGGGCGACCGGACCGGGCCCGCGGGCAGCTCGCGGAGCAAGTTCCGGATCAGATCGGAAGACCGCTGGCACTCTAGCCACCGCACCCACGCCCGGGCGTGGACGTCTCCCGCCTGGCCGAGGGAGACGGGGACCTTGACGCGCCTGAAGACGCCCGTTGGGTGATCCCGGCGCACGTCCAGCGGGACGCCCGACGCCCGGGCGGCGGGGCCCACCATCCCCAACTCGCCGCAGACCTCCCGGGAGATCCGGCCCGTCTCCTCGAGACGGCCCATCGCCGAGGAGGAGGCCCACATCAGCTCCACCGCCCCGGCCAGGTCGCGCATCGCCCCATCCAGCCTCGCGGCGAGCTCCGGGATCATGGCCTCCGTCAAGTCCAGCTTCACCCCGCCCGGGCACACCAGCCCCCGGCCGAACCGGTTCCCACAGAGGAAGGCGGTCATATTCAGGAAGTCGCCCCGGAGGCGGCCGCAGTAGGAGGCCGTGGGCAGGAAGCCCACGTCCCCGGCCAGGGCGCCCAAGTCGCCGGCGTGGTTCGCCAGCCGCTCCAGCTCCAGGGCGATACCCCGGACGGTTTCCGCCCTCGGCGGGACGGCGCAGCCCGCCAGCGCCTCCACCGCCTGGCAGTGGGCGGTCGCGTGGCCCACGCTGGTATCGCCCGCCAGCGTCTCGATGTAGTGGATCCGCTTCTTGGCCTCCCCACCGGCCAGCGCCCGCTCCACCCCCCGGTGCTGGTAGCCAAGGCCGATCTCCAGGTGGAAGACCGCCTCGCCGTGGCACTGGAAGCGGAAGTGGCCCGGCTCGATCACTCCCGCGTGGACCGGTCCGACCGCCACCTCGTGCACTTCCTCTCCCTCGACGCGGTAGTACGCCGCCTGCGCGGTTTCTGGCCGGGGAGCGCCTAAGGAGGGAAACCGCACCGGCTTCAGCCACGGGTGCCCGGCGGGACGGAGGCCCGTCTGCTCGAAGATTTCCCGCTCGAAGAGGTGGGCCTGGGGACAGAGAGGGGTCAGCGAAGGGAAGGAATCCCCCCCCACCCTCGATCCCGCGGCGTACAGTTTGCCTTCGGCGTCATCCGCGAGGACGAGCAACAGGGCCGGGAACGCATTCTCCGGCCCGGAATCGGTGAAGTAGGCGGCGATCCGCAGGCCGTCCTGGAGTGCGGCGGAGGCGCGGCGGTGGAAATCCTCTGCCGGCCATTCCGGAATTTGAGCCCGCGGGGCGGCCTCGCCGCTCTTGAGCTGGAGGAACCCGGCGCGGCTCACCGGCCGCCCTCCATGTATTGGAGCGCGTCGGACAGGAAAACTTGCAGGAAGTCCGGGATGTGCAGCCCCAGGAGAAGGACCAGGCCCATGAGGACGAGGATCGGCGCCCCGGTCAGGAGCGTATCGCGGTAGGCGGGGGCGGCGGTTTCCTCTCCGTCGGGGGCGGCGCCCTGGGAGGCGGCGAGCACGGTCCTCCCCAGCCCCATGAAGACGAGGAAGAGCAGGAAGAGAAGCGCCCCCCCGACCCAATGCCAGCCTTCCTCGAAGATGCCTCCGAGGATCAGGAGGAGGCTGACGAAGGGGCCGAACGGCGGGGTGCAGGCCACGGCGAACAGGCCGGCGAGGAACAGCGAGCCCGAGAGGGGCAGCCGGCGGACGGCGCCCCGGACGCGGTCCGTCGTCTTGGCGCCGAAGGCCCTGTGGATGTTGCCGGCCGAGAGGAACAGCACGCCCTTGGCCAGGCCGTTGTTGACCAGGTGGAGCAGCGCGCCCAGGAGGGCGGTCCCGCCGATGCCCGCGCCCAGCGCCAGGATGCCCATGTGCTCGACGCTGGAGTAAGCGAGCATCCGCTTGATGTCCTTCTGGCGCATCACGAAGGCCGCCGCCACGGCGACCGAGAAAAGGCCCAGCCAGAGGAGCAGCTGTCCGGCGAAGGCTCCCTCGCCCGCCGCCTTCAGGAGCCGGAGCGCCCGCAGGATCAGCAGGAAGGCGCAGGCCGTCATCCCGCCCGAGAAGAGCGCGCCCGCCAGGCCCGGCGCCTCGCCGTAGGCGTCCGGCTTCCAGGTATGCATGGGAGCGAGCCCCATCTTTGTGCCGTATCCGATTAGGAGCAGAGCGAAGGCCGCCCGGAGCCAGGGCCGCGAGAGCAGGGGCGCATTGGCGAGCAGGTCCTCCACCAGGAGGGAGGTGGGAAGCCCTTGCCGGACGGAGGCGTAGGCGAGGAAGAACGTCCCGAGGAGGGCGAGGGCGATGCCCACCGAGCTGATGACCAGGTACTTCCACGTGGCCTCGAGGGAGCTCGAGTTCCGGTTGAAATAGACGAGCGGAGCGCCCGCCAGGGTGGTCGCCTCCATCGCCACCCACATCAGCCCCCAGTGGTGGGCCCAGATGGTCAGCGTCGTCATGCTCAGGAACAAGAGCAGGCAGGCGCAGAACACGCGGTTGTCACGGTCGGAGCGGAACCGCAGGTAGCCGGCGGCGAAGAACGCGCAACACGCGAACAGGACGCTGACCAAGAGAAGCACCACCCGCCCCAGCGGATCGAGCGCCAGCCATCCGCCGAACTCCGGCCCTCCGGGCCGGAGCGCGGCGAGAACGGTCAGCAGGAGATGCCCCAGGGCGGCGGCGGGCAGCAGCCAGGGCCTGGTTCGGTTGGAGCTCCAGGCGAACGCCGCTCCCGCGAGGGCGGCCGGCCAGGCGATGATGAAGTAGGGCATGGGTCAGTCCTTCAGCGCCGTCAGACGGTCGGTGCTCTCGGTGGAGAATTCGCGGTTGATGTGGTGGATCACGATTCCCATCGTGAAGATGGCCACGAACAGATCCAGCAGCACCGCGACCTCCACCAGGAAGGGCAGCGGCTCCAGCAACAAGAGCCCGAAGATGAAGATGCCGTTTTCCAGGACGAGGTAGCCCAGCACCTGGGTGAGGGCTTTCCGGCGGGTGGTCAGGACGAGGAAGCCCGTCAGCACGGTGGAGATCGAGGCGGACGTCAGCAGGTCGCCGCCCGGCCCCGGGGTGACGGGAAGGCGGTAGGACACGAACATGGCGAAGCCGGTCCCCAGCGCGCCCAGCACCAGCGACGCCGGAAAGGAGATGTAGGGTTCCACCTCGCGCCGGATGCTGAGTTCCTCCAGCGCCCGGACCAGCATCCTCGGCAGAATGACCCCCTTCAGGGCGACCGTTCCCAGGGCGACCAGGACAAGGCGCAGGTCGAGGTGAGGGCCCAACAGAAGGGGGAGGAGCCCCAGGACCGTCCCTTGGACGCAGACCACACGGATCACTCCGCGCAGGCTCGCCTTCCCCAGGATGAAGAAGTTGAGCAAGATCAGGGCGATGAACACCCCGTCGAGAAGGGTCGTCATGGCATGTCCTTGACGGCCAGCAGGAGGGCGAAGGCGGCGAGGAGGCCTCCCCCGATGAGCAGCCGGGGGACGTGCACCAGCCGCAGGCGCGCCATGACCGACTCCACCACACCCACGAGCACGGCCACCGCCGCCAGGAGAGCGGCGTAGAGCCCCCAACCCCACGCCCCACCGAGCGGCAGGGCCGACGCCAGGAGGCCCGCCACGAGGGAGGAGAACAGGAAGAACTTGAGCGCGGCGCCATACAAGACGGCCCCCAGCGCGGGACCGCTGTGATCCAGCACCATCACCTCGTGGATCATGGTGAGCTCCAGGTGGGTGTTCGGGTCGTCGAACGGGATTCGGCAGTTCTCGGCCAGCAGCACCAGGAAGACCGAGGCCGCCACCAGGAGCAGCGCGACCCGCGCCGCCGGGATGGGGCCCGAGCCCGCCGCCAGGATCATCCGGGAGAGATTCAGCGAGCCCGAAAGGCGGGCCAGGACGATGAGGGAGAAAAAGAGGGCCAACTCAGTGAAGCAGGCGAAGGTCACCTCGCGCACCGCCCCCATCCCCTCGAAGGCGGAGCCCGTGTCGAGGGCGGCGGCGGCGGTGAAGAACCGGCCCAGCGCGAGCAGGTAGGCGAACAGGATGAAGTCGCCCGTGAACCCCAACGGGGCTTCCACCCGCCCCACGGGGATGAACAGTCCCGCCAGGACCACCGAGGCCAGCCCCGCGGCGGGCCCCGCGAGGAAGACCCAGGTGGTGGTCCGGCTCAGAACCATCTCCTTCCGGAGCAGGCGCCAGATGTCGAAGTAGAGTTGAAGGAGCGGCGCACCCTTCCGTCCCGCGGCGAGGGCCTTCACCTTGACCACCACCCCGAGGAGGAGAGGGGCCCCGAGCAGGAAGACGACGGGGTGAAGGAGTCGCGCCGTCATGGCTGCAATCCCATCGAGACGGCCAGCAGCGCCACGGCGAACACCGCCATGTACAGGACGTAGACCTGGATGCGCCCCTGCTGGAGGAAGCGGAGCCGGCCGAAGGCGAGCAGGGACCACCGCCACGCGGGGAGGATCCCGCGCTGGAGCGCCACGTCCTCCACGTGTGTCTCGAACCGGGCGGGCGCGGGAAAGGGCCCTTCCAGCCGGGGCGCGTGGAGGCGGGGGCGCAAGGCCCAGGCGAACTGACCCACCAGGAACTGCCCGAAGGAGGAGGCCGTGTACTGCATGCGGGGAGAAGGTGCCACGTAGCCGCAATCCCACGTCCCGGCGAGCGGGGCGGAGCCTCCCCGGCGGCGGAGCCAGAGGAAGGCGAGCGCGGCGCCGCCGATCAGCGCTCCGCCCACCGCGCTGATCCAGCCCACCGGGGCCATGGACAGGAGCAGGGGGTCGGTTCCGGGCGCCCAGGCCGAGATCGCGCGCCCCATGAAGGGCAGGACCGCCCAGGGGAGCAGGCCGATGAGAAAGCATCCCGCGGCCAGGACGATCATCGGAGCGGTCATGGACGCGGGCGGCTCATGCGCGCCCCGGCAGGCGTCCGACCTCGGCTCCCCCAGGAACACCACTCCGTACACTTTCACGAAGCATGCGACGGCCAGGGCGCCCGTCATGGCCAGGAACGGCACCGTGAAGGCGGGCCATGCCCAGAACACCGCGGCATGGCTCGACTGGAGGACCTGGAACAGGCCCAGGTAGATGAGGAACTCGCTCACAAAACCATTCAGCGGGGGGAGGCCGCAGATCGCGGCGGCCCCGATGAGAAACAGGGCCGCGGTCCGGGGCATTGACTTGGCGAGCCCGCCCATGCGGTCCATCTCGCGCGTCCCGGTGGCGTGGATGACCGAGCCCGCGCCGAGGAAAAGCAGGGACTTGAAGAGGCCGTGATTCCAGACGTGGAGGAGGGCACCGGCCAGCCCGAAGGCGATCCAATCCCCCCTCCCGGCCGAGCGGCCCATGAGGGCCAGGCCCAGGCCCATGAAGATGATCCCGATGTTCTCGACGCTGTGATAAGCCAGAAGGCGCTTCAGGTCGTGCTGGGCGATGGCGTAGGCGACCCCCAGCACCGCGCTCGCGGTGCCCAGGAGAAGCAGGAGGCCGCCCCAATACACCGGCGGTGCCGGGAGGATGGCCGTCATGCGCGCCAGCCCGTACACCCCCATCTTGATGAGCACCCCCGACATGAGGGCCGAGACGTGGCTGGGGGCGTTCGCGTGGGCCCCGGGGAGCCATACGTGGAAGGGCATGAGGCCCGCCTTCAGGCCGAAGCCGAGCAGGGAGAGCAGAAAAATGGCCGTCCACGGCCCGGCCGCCTGAGGCGCCGTCTCCAGGGCGGTCGAGCCGGTCGCCGAGTTCCAGAGGGAGAAAGCCGCAATCAGGGCGAGAGAGGCCAGGTGGGTGGCCGCGAGGTAGAGCCAGCCGCTCTCCCGCACGCTCGGCGCCTCGTCCTCCGTCGTGATGAGGAAGAAGGCGGCCACCGCCATCACCTCCCACGCGATCAAGAACAGGACCGCGTCGCGGGCGATGACCACCATCCCCAGCGCCCCGGCCATCAGGCCGAGGAAAAACCTCAGCCTGGCGGCGCTCTCGGGGTGGCGGGCCTCGCTCCAGTAGCCCAGCCCGTATATCGAGGCCAGGGGCGCGGCCACAAGGGTGGGAAGCAGGAAGACGGCGCTCAGGCCGTCGAGTGCCACCGAGAAGCGGCCCATGGGGAGGTTCCAGGCCCAGGAGAGCGCCGGGACGTTCCCGGCCATCGCGGATGCGGTGAGCCCCGCGCCTCCCAGGGCGGCCCCGGCGATCATCCCGGCCGCCGAGAGCCGTTCGCTCCGACCCGCGCCCCGGAAGGGGAGCAGGCCCGGCAAGCCGCTCAGCGCCATGGCGGCGATGCCCGCCAGGATCAATGCCAGGGAAACCCATTCATCCATCAGCGAACCTTTCTTCCGCCCGGCGCGAGCCGGAACGGGGCGAAGCCGGAGGCCGCCTGCGGGGCGCCTCCCCTCGCGGAAATTCATGCAGAGCCGGTATTTTTAGCGTTCTCGGCGGCGAAAAATCCTAAAGAGGAGGGCCGTGGGGCCGCGGAGAGATGTGCAGGGAGCACGGAGGGGCGCCGGCCAGCGGAACGAACTCGGGGGGGAACTGAAAACCCCGGGGCGATGAGGCGCCCCGGGGGGAACTTGACGGTTCTTCTTGCGCTTCCAACTTGCCCTGCCTCCGGAAAAACGGACCCGTTCAGGGCGCAGACCCTGAACGGACCATGCAAGCACGAACTATTGCCCCCCGGGGCGAAAAAGTCAAGCCGCAACCGGGAGCGAGGCCCCTCGTGGAATTTCAGGCCGGGTCCGGCGGGAGCTGTGCATCCGTTTGCCCGGCCCGGAGCCTGTGTCTTTGCTGGCGAATCGGGGAATTGGGGCTCTGCCTCGCAAGGAAGTGAGCAAAGGCTTGCGCACGCGATCTCCTGATAGCCTTGAAATTAAAGGCGCATGGGACGGCACGCGATATGCTCTTGCCGGGACAAGGGAACGTATGTTCGCCACCCTTCTCCCGGAGGAGTCGAAAATGTCAAAAGCGAAGACCGCCTTGCTGGTGCTCGGAATTGCCCTGGGATTGATCTTCACGGCCCTTCAACCCTCTCCCGCGCAGGGGGCGGAGAGGGTCATCTACGTGCAGGCGATGGAGCCCAAGGGGGGCGTCACCGTCGACAAGGAGCCTTTCCCCGGCGGGGAGCTGCCCAAGGGAGGCGGCTACGTCCTCAAGAAGCCCGACGCGAAGGGCCGGTGGGAGGTTTCCACCTACACCTGGAATCCCTCTCAGATCATCGTCCGGAAGGGCGACCGCGTGACTCTCAAGATCATCGGAATCAACGGTGAGAAGCATACGGGGCTCATCGAGCACTATCATCCGAAGCAATTCACCGTGAAGCGCGGCGTCATCACCACGGTGAGCTTCACGGCGAATAAGGCGGGACGGTTCCGGATCGGATGCGACGAGCATAAGCCCAGCATGGAAGGCGAGCTCATCGTCCTGGACAACTAGGAAGGGCCACCCGGGCGCGCCCTTGCACAAGAGGCGCGCCCGGGTCGTTGGGGGCCGGAAAGGGGAGACGAGATGATGTGGCGGGCGGGTCCCATCCTCTTCTTCCTCCTCGTTTCCTTCATGGGGGGGATGACGGACCCCTCCGTTCTCCGCGCTTCGGAATCCGCTTCAAAGTCCATCGCGGAGGCGAGCCTGCTCTTCCGGCGCTATTGCTCGGCCTGCCATGGGCTGGAGGGGCGCGGAGACGGGCCCAACGCGCCTTCCCTCGGGGAAACCCAGCCGCGGGACCTGACCGACCCGGGTTACATGCGGAAGCTGAGCGACGCTCATCTTTTGAAGGTGATCGCAGAGGGCGGCCGGGCGGTGGAGCGTTCGCCCTTCATGCCCCCCTTCGGGCGCACCCTGCCGCCCGGCAGCCTTCGGGCGCTGGCCGCCCATGTCCGCTCCCTGCACGCGCGCAAGGAAAACACGGGCAAGCGGGAGGCGGGCCCCGAGGAGCTGGGTGCCCGCCTCGTCAAGGAACTGGGCTGCGCGAACTGCCACAAGATCGGAAACCTCTCCCCCCAGCCTGTCGCGCCTGCTCTGAAGCGCGCGGGAGAGAAATTCCAGGCACCGTGGCTTGTGGATTTCCTGAGGAAGCCGTCCCGCATCCGCCCCCATGGATATTTGCCCCTTTCCTATTCGAGGATGCCGAGTTTCCGGCTCTCCCAACCGGAGGCGGAGAAACTCGCGGCGTATCTCCTGGCCCAGGGGAAACCGGCCTCCTCGCTCCCGCGGGAAGCCCCGCAGGAGGAAGGGAAGGGGTTCCAGCTGCTCCTGCAGCATGGTTGCCGGGCCTGCCACAACTACGATGAAAACGGGGCCGTGGCGGGGCCCGACCTCGAAAAGCTGAAGGACCGCCTTCGGCTCGAATGGACGGCCCGCTTCATCGAGGACCCCCGGGCCTTTGATCGGGAAGCCTCGATGCCGGCCCTGGGCGTCCCGCCCGCGGATGCGCGCCAGATCGCCGCGCTGCTCGTGAAAGCGGCCGCGCCGAAGAAAAACAGGCCGGAGCTCGCGCAGCAGGGCCGGACCCTCTTCGAGAACCTGGGTTGCCCGGCCTGTCACGAGGGAGCGGATGCCGCGAAGCGGCCCCAGGGCCCGCCCGATCTGACCCACCTGGGGGACAAGCTGCAGCCTGCATGGCTGCGCGGCTTCTTGAAGGACCCCCATCCCTTGCGGTTCTGGCTCAAGGCGCGCATGCCGGATTTCCGGTTGAGCGATCGGGAGGCGGATGCCCTCGCCCGGTATTTCGAGCGCCACGGGAGGGATCCGCGGGCGAAAAACCGTCCCCTCGGCGAGCGGGCGGGGCCCGCGAATCCACTCAGCGTGGAAAAAGGCAAGGAGCTTTTCGAACTCTATGAGTGCGCGAAGTGCCATCCGTCTCCAGGTGCCGCCGTCCAGGCGGACGAGGACGCCGCTTCGCTGGCGCCCTCGCTCCGGGACGCGGGCCGGCGGCTGAAGCCGGGCTGGGTGATGCGCCTTCTCCGGGACCCTCAGTCCATCTACCCTGGAACGAAAATGCCGGACTTCTTCTATAGCGGTGGCCAGCCCATCGAAGAAGACGCCGACGCCAAGATGGCCGCCCTCCGCGACTATCTCATGTCGCTCAAGCCCTAGAGATGACACCCCAGGCCGCCGCCGGGGCGGAGCCCGACCGCCCGGACATCCCCACGCCGAACCCTTTCTTTTCGAAGGGATGTTTCTATAATGGCGGCGATGGCAGCCAGGGGTGTCTTCTGATGAGCGGCCGCGTCCTGAAAAAATTCTCTCTGCTGGGCGCCCTGATATGGGCAGGTTTGACCCTTGCCCTGGCCGTTTTTCTCACATATTTCATCGAGCGCCAGATGTTCCGGGACACCTCCCTGGCGAGCCTCGATTACTTCCAGGCGGTGACCGCCACCCTCCCCACGGAGGCCGAACTGAGGCGGTTCCGCCAAGAGGTCGGCGCCGCCAGGCTGGAGAAGGCGCTGGCGCCTCTCCTGGATGAGCGGAAGACCGTGGCCGTCAAGCTCTACGACGGATCGGGCCGCCTTCTCTACCATTCCCGCGCCCCCGAGCAGGCTGGAAAATCCTTTCCGCGCCACCCCAATTTGGAGAGGGCTCTCGCGGGAGAGAAGACCTTCGGCATATCGGACCTCTCTCACCCGGAGAACGTCGCGGAGCGCCGCCTGGGGATCGGCCATCTGCTGGAGATCTATCTTCCCATCCGCGACTCCGCCACCGGGGCCGTCACCGGGGTGTACGAGATTTACACTTCCTTGGCTCCGTTCTATCAGCGCCTTTGGCGGCAGCGGATGGTTGTCTGGAGCATCGTGGTAGCGGGCGCCCTCACGCTTTACGTGGGGCTATTCGTCCATTTCAAGCGGGCTTCGTGGACCATTCTCGGCCAAGCCCGGGAAATCGGGGAGAAGGCGGAAAACCTGGAGCAGACCCTGGCGGAGCTCAAAAGCGCGCAGGCGGAGCTGCTCCGGAGCGAGCGGTTGGCCACCGTCGGAAAGCTTGCGGCGGGCGTCGCGCATGAGGTGGGCAATCCTCTCGGATCCATCATGGGAATGGCAGACCTCCTCCTTCGCTGCCAGGGCCGCTCCTGCGACAAGGCGGAGTGCGAGGAATACCTTGAACGGATCAACTCGGAGGTCATGCGGTTGAAGGGGATCATCCGGGCCCTGCTGGATTACGCGCGGCCCGTCCCCGCCCGGCTGGAGCCTCTGGACCTGAACGCCATCGCGGAAAAGACCCTGCCTCTTTTCCGAGTGCAGAAGGCCTACCGCTCCGTCCATGTCCGGACCGAGCTTGCGGATCCCGCTCCCCGCGCCTGGGGGGATGAGACGCTTTTGCAGCAGATATTCTTGAACTTGCTGCTCAACGCGGGCCAAGCCATGCAGGGCGAAGGGAGCCTGCTGATTCGCACGTGCAGCGATCCTCCCGAAGGAAGGGCGGACCTCCGCGTGGGTCCTCTCCGGCCAGGGGAGCGGGGAATCTGCGCTCTGGAGGTGCGCGACGATGGCCCCGGCATCGCCCCTGATTTGCTGCCTCGGATTTTCGAGCCCTTTGTGACCACGCGGGGCGCCGGTGAGGGCATGGGCCTGGGCTTGGCGGTTTGCCTCCGCCTCGTCGAGGAGCTGAAGGGCGCGATCGAGGTGGAAACCCGCCGGGGGGAAGGATCGTCCATCCGGATCTTGCTGCCGGGCGCGGGGACGGCCTTGGAAAAGCCAATCTTGGAGAGGCTCCCCGTTGAATAACCGGGAGCGCCTCCTGGTGGTCGACGACGAAGAGAACATTCGCCTTTTTCTTCGGAAGCTCCTTTCCTCGGAAGGCTATGAAGTGGAAGTCGCGGCGTCCGGCGAAGAGGCGGTGAGCGTTTCGTCGGGAAATCCCTTCGACCTGTTTATCCTCGATCTGTTCCTCCCCGGCCAGGATGGGCTCGCGACCCTACGGAGACTCCGGAGAGGGTCCCCCGACGCGCCCTGCATCATCATCACGGCGCACGGCACCATCCCCTCGGCGGTGGACGCGATCAAGTCGGGCGCCGAGGAATATGTCACCAAGCCGTTCCGGGCGGAGGAGATTCTGCATGCGGTTTCCCGCGCGCTGGAGCGGATACGGCTCTCGCGCGAGGTCGCCCGGCTCCGCAGGGAGCTGGAAGACCGGTATGGCATCGGCGGCTTCATCGGAAAGAGCGTTCGGATCGCCGAGATGCTGCGGCAGGTGGAGCGGGTCGCCGCCTCCGTCGCGCCCGTGCTCATCTACGGAGAGAGCGGAACGGGAAAGGAGCTTCTCGCGCGGGCCATCCATTTCGCCAGCCCGCGCCGGAAAGCCCCCTTCGTGGTCATCGATTGCACGGCGATCCCGGAGAATATCCAGGAAAGCGAGTTGTTCGGGCACGCAAAGGGGGCCTTCACGGGCGCCGTCGCATTGAAGCGGGGCCTCCTCGAGGATGCGGACGGCGGCACCGTCTTCCTGGACGAGGTGGGGGACCTCATGCCCGCCACGCAAGGGAAGCTCTTGCGCGCGCTGCAGCAGGGGACGTTCCGCCGGGTGGGCGACAACCGCCCGATCACTGTCGACGTCCGCGTGGTTTCGGCCACGAACAAGGACCTGGCCGAGGAAATCCGCCATGGGCATTTCCGCGAGGATCTTTTCTATCGTCTCTCCGTCGTCCGCCTGGAGGTTCCTCCGTTGCGGGAGAGGAGAGAGGATATTCCGATTCTTGCGGAGCATTTCCTGGAGAGGGCGGCGAAGCGCGGAGCCTCCAGGCGGAGGATCACCCCCGAAGTCCTGAACGCCCTGCTCGCGTGGGATTGGCCCGGGAATGTGCGGGAACTGGAGAATGCGATTGAGCGGGCGTGTCTTTTGTCGCAGGGCGAGGCGCTCGCGCTGGAGGACTTGCCGCCGGAGGTGACCAAGGGAGCCGGGGAGCTGGAGTTGGGGGAGGGCTCCGGGCGGTATTCGTTGGCCCATGCCCTCGCCCGGATGAGCCGCGGGGTGGAGCGCCAGATGATTTCGCGGGCGCTTTCGGCCTGCAAGGGGAACCGGACGGAGGCCGCCCGGTCTCTCGGCGTCAGCCGCCGAACCCTTTTGTACAAGATGAAACGGCTGCACATTAAGTGAGCCGATGGCATGCGTTCCTCGCGGGCGCCGAAGGAGGCGCGCCGGCGTCCCGCCGCCCGAGGCGGGCCTTCCCCGCGAAAGGCCGCCCGCATCGGCCCTTCCCGAATGCGCATGGCGGGGGCCACCGCTTGATGGCGCCTGCGCGTTCGGCACTTTCGGTGCCCAAAGTTTATAAAAACCTCTGTAAATCCGGCCCATTTCCAATTACGGGGGCAATGCCATGCAAAGCCGGTTTCGATTGCCTTGACAAGATGGAGGACAGTGGCGCATATATAAGAGTATAAGTTCTTGTAGTATTTTTTTGCAAACTCATGATGTCTCACCTTTCATTCGGTGAAAAATATAAGGACTACACGCCGCTGATTTCATTCGGGGAGGGCCGCGGCGGAGGAACGGACAGCGGCTCCGGGAATATGAGCCGCCATGGACAGCGACAGCCGGTTTTCCCGGCGAGATGTGAGATCGCCTTTCGGGCGGAGGGTCGAGGCCGTGAGCTTGAACAGGGCGCGCCTGAAATGGCTGACCATTCTGGCTCCGATTGCATACATGCTCATTCTCTCCGTTTTCTTCCTCACCGAACATACGCATACCAATAAGCAATGGCTCCACAACATCTCCATGACGCTGGGCCTGGGATTGATTGGGGTGGTGCCGTTTTCTCTTTTCGTGTTCCACCGTGTCCGGCTGCAAGAGGAGGAGCTCGTCCGCCGGAGCGAGGCGATGGCCGCGCTCGCGGCCATCGGGAAGGCGATCACGGGTTCCTTCGATCTCGAGGTGAATCTTCGTTCCCTCCTCGAGAGGGCGAGGGCGCTCATGGACGGTGAGGTCGCCGTGCTTTGCCTCGTCAACGGCCGGAGCGCATTGGTCCCCAAGGTCCGCCTCGGTCCCCAGGAAATTTTCAGTGAGCACCCCACCGACAGCGATTCCCCCTCAGGCCGGATGGACTGCATTCCCGGCCACATGAGTTCCCTCGGGATTTCCAGGGAAGATTTGGCGTGCTTCGGAATCAAGGATGGAGCGGTCAGGACGCTCTTGAAGGCGCCCATGCTGAACGAGGGAAAGATCATAGGCGCGCTGTGCATCGCCAGGACGACGTACCGCCTTTTCTCCTCCATCGAGGAGGAGGTGTTGAACGACCTCGCCACTTTGGCCGCCATCGCGGTTGAGAATGCCAGGCTGCAGGAGCAGCTGAAGAGCATGGCGCTGATAGAGGAACGGCAGCGAATCGCCAGGGAGATGCACGATGGGCTGGCGCAGGATCTGGCCTACCTTCACACCAAATTCGCGCATCTCGAGCAAAAGATCGCTTCGAGGCAGATCGACGAGTCCCTGGCCGATCTCAAAGAGATGAAGCAGGTCGCCCGGGAGGCATACGAGGAGGTCCGCCAGGCCATCCACGGCTTCCGAAGCATGGTTCCCCGCGGGCACGGCCTGATCGCCGCCCTGACCGATCATCTCGATCAGATTGAGGAACGCTCGGGGATCTCCATGAAACTGGCGGTGGCGGACGACGCGGCTTTACGGTTCCGCCCTTGGGTGGAAATCCAGCTGTCCCGGATCATCCAGGAGGCCTTGGCGAACGTCCGCAAGCATTCTCAGGCCAAGCATGCCTGGGTGGCCTTTCATGCGGAAAATGAAGTCGCGAAGGTCATCATCCGGGATGATGGCATCGGCTTTGAGCTGGACGGACCGGCCCGTGTCCATGGGCGGTCTTTCGGATTGAAGATCATGAAGGAACGGGCGGAAGAAATCGGCGGGGATCTCTTCATCTCCTCCGAGCCGGGGCAGGGGACGACGGTTGAGGTGCAATTGCCCCTTGGCTCCTGAGAGGCATCCATGGATTCCATCAGGCTGCTTTTGGCCGATGATCACGTCCTCTTCAGGCAAGGATTGGCCCGCATGCTGCGGGAAGAACAGGGCTTCGACATTGTGGGGGAGGCCAGGGATGGGAGGGAGGCGATAGAGAAGGCGAGGGAGCTTATGCCGGACCTGATCTTGATGGACGTGTCCATGCCCCATATGAACGGCATCGAGGCCACCCGCCGGATCAAGGAAGAGCTGCCCTACGTGAAGATTGTGATGTTGTCCGCCTCGGATGAGGATTCGGACCTTTTCGAGGCCGTCAAGAACGGCGCCCAAGGATATCTTCTGAAGGACATGGAGCCCGGGGAGCTATTCGACATGGTGCGCGGCAGCTTTCGGGGGGAAGCGCCCATCTCCCGGAGAACCGCGAGGAAGATTCTCGGCGAATTGAGCCGTCATCCCCTGCCCCCCCGGGGGGGACACCCGTTTCAAGAAAAACTGAGCCCCAGGGAGCAGGAGGTCCTCGAGCACCTGACGAAGGGCCAGACCAACAAAGAAATCGCCTCCTCCCTCGGCATCAGCGAGAACACGGTGAAGAATCACCTGAAGAACATCCTGGAGAAACTCCACCTGAAGAACCGCGTCGAGGCGGCCGCTTACGCCTTCCGGGAGGGCCTGGCCGACGAACAAAAGCACAAGGCTTGAAAGGCGCGGCGATGGCTGCCTGATCGCGGTCCGGAAAATCGCGGGATCTCTAACCCCGCGATGCCGCTTTCCCGCTTCTCGAAGGTAAATCCCCCCGCGTCCTAACCCACTGTTCTTAAAAGAAAAATCAACGCGCTGGCCCGATAGGGCTATCCGGCGGATAGCCCTTTTTATCTTTGCAAATGACCCTTCGGAGCCTTGGGAAAAGGGGGGGAAGTGCTAAATTATAGATAAACGGGTCTGATACTACACATTTCCGCTGTTGAAGAAGAGAAAAAGAGAAAGGGGCCTGGCCCGGGATGAGAAGGGTGGCAAGCTGGTTCATCGTTGCCGTGGCCGTGATGAGCGGCGCGTACTGGCTCAACGCGGGCGCGCGCCCGGCGGTGGTCCAACCAATCGACTTCAGCCATCAAAAGCACCTCGCCATCAAGCTGCCCTGCGCCATGTGCCACAGGTTCTACGCGGCCCGCCAAAGCTCGGGCCGGCCCGGGGTCGCAATCTGCGCCATGTGCCATGCGGCGACGGCGCCCAAGAGTCCGGAGATGGTGAAGCTCCGCGGCTTCATCGACCAGAAGCGGGAAATCCCTTGGCAGCGGGTCTACAAGGTCCCGGAGCACGTCTTTTATTCGCACCGGACGCACGTGGTGGATGCGAAGGTGGAATGTGCCGTCTGCCACGGAGCGGTCGAGAAGCAAACGGCCGCCCTAACCGGCCCCCTCAAGCCGATCTCGATGGATGCGTGCATGAGCTGCCACCGGGATCGGAAGGTGACGAACGACTGCAACGCGTGCCACAAGTGAGGAATATTTGAGACCCTTCAGCCGGAGAAACTTTCTCAAGATAGCGGGCGTCGCCGCCGCCGGGACGGCGGGAGTCGCCCTGGGCCGGGAGCGCGGGCCTCTTCCCGAAATCGGCGATCCGTGGCCGGACCGGGACGAGCGCTGGGCGGTTTCGGTCTGCCAGCTCTGCCCCGGCGGATGCGGGATTCGCGCCCGGGTGGTGGACGGGCGCGTGGTCAAGGTGGAGGGGAACCCCTTCCACCCCGTGAACCGGGGGCGTTTGTGCCCTCTCGGGCAGGCGGCTCCCCAGCTTCTCTATCATCCCGATCGGTTGCGAGTCCCCCTGGTGCGCGAAGGAGGGGGGGAGCTTCGTCCCATGCCGTGGGAGGGCGCCATCTCCCTGGTCGCGCGAAAGCTGAAAGAGTTGCGGGATCGGAGAGAAGCCCACACGGCGGTTTTTCTTTCGGGCTCCTGCCGCGGCCTGAGGGAGAAGTTCCTGCGGCGCTTCATGGCGGCCCTCGGCTCGCCGAACTATATCAGGGCCGGGAACATCTCCGCCGAGAATCCCGATCCGGCGCATGAGATGGCATGGGGAGCCGACCGCCCTCTCGCGCCGGATCTTTTCGCGGCCCGCTCCATCCTCTCCTTCGGCGCGCCCCTTCTCGAGGGCGGCCCGTCGCCCGTCTACCAGATGCGCGCCTACGGCCGCCTTCGCCAGGGAGATGATCGCCCGAAGGGGGTCCTGATCCAGGTCGAGGCCAGGCGGTCGGCCACGGCCGAGCGGGCGGACAGATGGGTCACGGTCCGCCCGGGAACCGAGACGGCGTTCGCCCTGGGAATCGCCCACGCCCTCATTCTGGAGCATCTCTACGACGAAGATTTCGTGGAGCGCTACTGCGAGGGTTTCAACGACACGGCCGGGCCGGACGGCGCGGCCGTTCCCGGGTTCCGCGCCATCGTGCTGCGGGAGTTCACCCTGCCCCGCGTGAGCGAGGCCACGGGCGTCTCGCCGCAGACGATCCTGCACGTCGCGCGCACCTTCGCCAAGAATCAGCCGGGCGTGGCCGTCGGGCCCTCCGAGCTGGCGGCCGGGTCGCCCCGCCTGGGATTTCGGCTCGCCGTGGAATACTTGAACGCCCTCGTGGGCAACTTCGGCAAGGCGGGAGGAATGCTTCTCCAGGGAAAGCCGCCTCTCGGGGAATGGAAAGCTCCCAGGAGCGACGCGCTCACCAAGGAGTCGCTCGCCCAGCCCAGGATTGACGGGGCCGAGGAGGGCATCTACGCCCTCGCCGGCGATTCGAGCGAATCCCTGCCGGAGCGGATCCTCTCGGGCAGGCCCTATCCCGTGAAGGCCCTCCTCGTGGCGGGGCTCGATCCCCTCTTCGACCATCCCCGCGCCGGGGATTTCACGAAAGCCCTCGATCGCGTGCCTTTCGTGGTGAGCTTTTCCTCGATGCCCGATGCGGTGACCCGCAAGGCCCA
The DNA here is from genome assembly GCA_016192135.1 of Candidatus Tectomicrobia bacterium. NCBI lineage: Bacteria > Pseudomonadati > Candidatus Tectimicrobiota > Candidatus Tectimicrobiota bacterium. The sequence continues at coordinate 350,992 of JACPUR010000001.1, forward strand.
CGTGGTTCTGCCGGACGCGGTGTACCTTGAGCGCTGGGCCGAGGATTCCGTCGCCCACCTCGCCGGCTTCAACGCCGTGAGCCTGGGCCAGCCCGTGGTCCGCGGGAACGACTCGCCGCCCGCGCTGGAGGACACCCTTCTCGCGGCAGCCAAGAAGATGGGCGGCTCGATGGCCGGAAGCTTCGAATGGAACACATTCGCCGACGCAATCCTTGAGGCGGTGAATCCTCTCGCCGAGGCGGGCCGCGGATATGTCGCCTCCGATCCGGTCAAGGAACGGTTCCGGATGATCCTCACCCGCCAGGGGTACTGGCAGCAGGAATTCAAGGACGCCGGCCAGTTCAAGGAGGCGCTCTTGAAAAGTGGCGCGTGGTGGGAACCGATGGGAGAAGGACAAGGCGCGGCTTCGTCGCCCGTCCATCCCGTGCGCAAATTCCAATTTTTCCCGGGCCGGCTTGACCGCCTCCTCTCGGGTTTCGAACCCCGGGCCCGGCGGGCGGCCGAGCCTCTCTTCGGCATGAAAACGACCGAGTCAAGGCTCCTCCCTGAAAACCCCCTTCCGGCGCAGCGGGCGAAAGGGGAATTCGAACTCATCCTGTTCCGCCCCTTGCCTCTGATCTCGGCCGTCTCGGCGGAGCTCCCCTGGATGCAGGAGCAGCTGGCCCCCCATGCGATGGGCAAGTGGGACAGCTGGGTGGAAATCCACCCGGACGACGCGGGACGCCTCGGGCTGCGGAACCACGACGAGGTCGAGCTGCATTCAAAGGCCGGGCGCCTTCGCACGAAAGTGCGCGTTTTCACGGGGATCAGGCCGGGGACCCTGGCCATGCCGGTCGGACTGGGCCGCGAGGAAGGCGGCCGGTGGGCGAAGGGCCGGGGAGCCGACCCGAGAAAGCTCGGCCGGATGGAGAAGGACCCGGTCTGGGGAATGGGCGTCTTCGACGCCGCGCCGGTTCGAATTCGACGGATTTCCTGAGGATAAGTCTTCATGGCGCGCTGGGGAATGGTCATTGATTTGGACCGCTGCACGGGCTGCGGCGCCTGCACGGCCGCCTGCAAGGCGGAAAACAACATTCCTTTCGTGGGTCCTGAGGAGTCCGCCCGGGGCCGCGCCATCAATTGGATGGAAATGATCCCGATGGAAGAGCACGGCGAACACGGCGCGGAGGCGCCGATGATGCCGCGTCCGTGCATGCACTGCGACGACCCGCCTTGCACGAAAGTCTGCCCGGTCTACGCCACGTATTCGACCCCCGAGGGCATCGTGGCCCAGAATTTCGCGCGCTGCATCGGCTGCCGCTTCTGCATGGCCGCCTGCCCCTACACGGTCAAATTCTTCAATTGGTTCGAATACCGCGCAAACGGCACCCTCGGGAACCCCGACGTTTCGACGCGGCCCGCCGGAGTCGTCGAAAAATGCACCTTCTGCCATCACCGGCTCCAGCAGGCCCGGGAGCGCGCCCGGGCGGCCGGCCGCCCCTTCCGGGCCGGGGATTACGTCCCGGCTTGCGTGGAAACCTGCCCGTCGGAAGCCATCGAATTCGGGGATCTGGATGATCCCCGTTCGCGTGTCTCAAGGCTTCGGCGCAGCCCGCGGGCCCGGCCCCTGCTCCCCGAGCTCGGAACCAAGCCCAAAGTCGTCTATCTGGTGAGAGAGGAACGGCATGAGATCACGTGACGCCCTGGGCTCCGACGCTCATCTCCTCCGCCCGATCGAGGAAACGGGAAGGGGATTCTATGTCGCCGTGGGCTTCCTTCTCGCCGGAGTGGCCGCCGGCGCCGCCGCCTACTGGTTCCAGCTCACCCGCGGCCTGGGGGTGACCGGGCTGAATCAGCCCGTGAGCTGGGGCTTCTATGTGACCAATTTCGTCTTTTTCATCGGAATCAGCCATGCCGGCACGCTCATCTCCGCCATCCTCCGGATGAGCCAGGCCGAATGGCGCCGGCCCATCACCCGCATGGCCGAAGTGATCACTGTCATGGTCCTTTTCATCGGCGCGGGAAACATCCTTCTTGATCTCGGGCGCCCGGATCGCGCCTTGAACGTCCTCCTTTACGGGCGCTACCAGAGCCCGCTGCTCTGGGACGCGACGAGCATCTCCGCCTATCTGACCGCCAGCGTGTTCTACCTGTACCTGCCGCTCATACCCGACATCGCCATCCTGCGGGACCACTCCTCCAAATACCGCCTCTTCTACACGGTGCTCGCCCTCGGGTGGGCCGGCACAGAGGGGCAGATACGAATACTCAACCGGGCCGTCGCCATCATGGCGGTCTTGGTCATCCCCATCGCGGTGTCGGTGCACACGGTCGTTTCCTTCGTGTTCTCGATGACGCTCCAGCCGGGATGGCACAGCACGATCTTCGGTCCCTATTTCGTCGTCGGCGCCATCTTCAGCGGAATCGCCGCCCTCATCATCTTCATGGTCGTTTTCCGCCGCGTCTACCGGCTTGAGAACTACCTGCGCCACGTCCACTTCAACTACCTGGGCCTCCTGCTCATGACAATGAGCTTCCTGTGGTTCTACTTCACCTTTGCCGAGTACATTACGGGGTTCTACGGAAACGAGCCCGAGGAGATGAAGGTCTTCTGGGTGAAGTTCACGGGCAATTACGCATTCTTCTTCTGGGCGATGGTGGCCTGCAATTTCGTCGTGCCGATGATCCTGCTGGGAATCCGCCGGTTCCGCACCATCCTGGGCATCCTCGTCGCCTCCATATTCGTGAGCGTCGGCATGTGGCTCGAGCGCTTCATCATCATCATTCCGACGCTCTCCCACCCGCGCCTTCCCTTGGATACGGTCGGTTATATGCCGACCCTTGTCGAATGGGGCCTCATGGTGGGGTGCTTCTCCTTGTTCAGCCTTTTCTACCTGCTCTTCACGAAGATATTCCCCATCATCTCGATCTGGGAGATCAGGGAAGGACGGGAGGCCGGTCTCCGGGAAGTCGAAGAGCGCATTCGAAGCTACCTGCCGGAAGAAGGGGAGCCGGTGGCGGCCAGGCGCCTCATCGCAGAAGGAATCGAAAATGAATGAGGAGACGCCGGAAGCGGGAAAGGTCTGGATGATTCAGCTGGGAATCCTCGCTCTGTTCTGGGTGTTCGTCATCGGCATCATCGCCTGGATCGTCAGGCTCATCCGGATATCGCTCCAGCTGCGGGATATCCCTTCCGCCTCCATCGGAATCTCGCTGGTCGCCATCCCCGTCTTTATCCTGCTGCTGAGCCTCGCCAACTACGTGTTTTGGGGACTGCGTTCGGCCGCCTCGCAAGGGGAGCGGTCTGCCCATGCAGGGAAAGGAGGCATCGATGAACGCTAAGAATCGGCTTCGCTGGACGCTCATGTTCATCATTCTTCTTGCTTCCGTTCCTTCCGCCTCCCTTGCCGCCGGCCCCGCCGCCGTCTTGCCCGACAACCCTGTCGGCGGAAGCATGGTATTCGTCGAAAAGAGGTGCATCCTCTGCCATTCGATACAGGGATATGGGGGGACGAGGGGACCGGACCTCGGGCGGCTCCAGCTCAGCGGGGGCTTCCTGGCGATGGCGGGCATCATGTGGAACCACGCGCCGAAGATGATCTCCGCCTTGGCCCAGGAGAACATGTCGTTCCCGCAGTTCTCGACCTTGGAGATGAGCCAACTCGTCGCTTTTCTCTACACGCTGAACTATCTCGATCCCCCCGGGGATGCGCGCGAGGGAGAGGAGGCCTTCGCCGCGAAGCGGTGCGTTTCCTGCCACAGCGTGGGCGGGGCGGGCGGAAAGGTGGGTCCCGCCCTCGACCAGTACGGGCGTTTCGCTTCGCCTGTCTTTGTGGCCACGGCGCTTTGGAACAAGGGGATCCCGATGTCGGAGGCGATGGAGCGGGAGCGCATCCTCCGGCCCACGCTCAGCGGCCGGGACGTGCGCAATATCGTGGAATTCATCCAGGCCCGTTCCCGCATATTTCCCGCTCCAGAGGTGCTGTTGCCGGTGTTCGTCCGCCCGGGAAACCCGCGCGAAGGAGCCTCGCTGTTCGTATCGAAGCAGTGCGTGAACTGCCATGCGGCCGACGAGATGAAGCCGGGGATTGGCCCCGCCTTGGCGGCGCGCAAGCTCAAGGTGAGCCTCTCGACCATCGCGGGCCGGATGTGGAATCACAGTCCGGAGATGTGGGCGGTCTGGAAGAAAAAGGGGATGTCTCCCATATCGTTCACGGTGGATGAGATGGCCGACGTGACCGCGTTCCTCTATTTCCTGCAATTCCAATCCCCCCAGGGAGATCCGGCCAGGGGCGCCGCTGTTTTCGCCGAGCAGGGGTGCGCGGGATGCCATAGCGCGGAGGGAAGCCGGAAGCCCATGGCGCCGGACCTGCGCGCCAAGGGGCCATGGGCGAGCGACATCGATCTCGCCCGGGAGATGTGGAACCATGCGGGCAACATGTATGGCACCCTCCTCGGCTCCGCGCGCGAGTGGCCGAAGCTCACCGAGCGGCATGTGGCCGATCTCTTGGCCTACGTCCGTTCGATTGGGGGGACACATAGGGCGAAGAAATAAACCGCCGTCTCCATTCGCCTGGAAGAGCGGCGGATGGGCATGCGGATTTCCCGCGGCCGGAGGAGCTTGGCCGAGGCCGGCATGGGCGGGCGTGGCTCTAAACTTCGTGCCGGGAATTCCGGCGGAGGAGGATGAGATGGGGCGTTGTTTGGCGGCCGGCGGAGCGGCGGTTTTGGTCTTCTCCTGGCTTGCGGTCGGAGCGGCATCCGTGCAGGGCGACTCGGCCAAAGGGAAGAAAACCTACGACACGCTGTGCGTGGGCTGCCACGGGGAGACGGGAAAAGGCGATGGGCCCGCCGCGGCCGCCTTGAATCCCAAGCCGAAGGATTTAAGCAATAAGACCCTCATGTCGGCCCTGACCGACGCGTTTCTCTATGAGATTACCGCCAAGGGCGGCGCCGGCGTCGATCGATCCCCATTGATGCCCGGCTGGAACGGTACCTTGAAGGAACAGGACATTTGGGATGTCGTCGCCTACATGCGGAGCTTGGCCAAGTAGGCTGGTTCCCATTGGCGCGCGTCCCGGGCGTTCTCTCACGGCTTTCCCGCCGGCCGATCGAGCCGGCGGTAGGGGAGCCTGGCGAGGTGGATAGGGAGAGAGGATAGGGCGGAGAGGGGAGAACGGTTCCGGCCAGGCTGAAGAAGCCCCTTATGCCTGCCCAAGACGAAAAACGCGGACAGGCTCGGTGACGTTCTTGAAGTTATGTTCACCTAATGACTCCAGCCGGAACCTCTCATGCAATCGATCCGCGGTTTCCGGCCCGAGAAGCGCTTCCCCTCCAGCGGCCTGGGCGCATAGCCGGGCGGCGATGTTCGTCACCTGCCCCGTCGCCGTGAACGTCCATCTTTCCCCCGAGGCCCCGCGTATCTTCGTGGAGCCGACCAGGCATGCGCCCGAGTTGACGCCGATGCGCACCCGGATCGGGGGAAAGGCCGGATCGCGCTCGGCGTTGAGCGCCTCCGCCGCCCGCTGGATGCCGAGAGCGGCCCGGACGGCCTCCTGGGGGTGGACGCGGGGGGAGCCGGACCGGAATAGGGCCATCAGGCCGTCTCCGGCCGTCTCGGTGACGTCCCCCCCGTGGCGGCGGATGAGGTCGAGGAAGCGGGCGAAGCAGCGCTCGATGAGGCAGTTCAACTGCTCCCCCGCCATCGCCTCGCTGAGCGAGACGTAGCCGGCGATGTCGAGGAACATGACAGTCACGTCCTGTTCGGTCTTTTCCAGGGCGGCGTCCGGCTCGCGCTCCAGCAGCTGAACCACGGCCGAGGGGACGAACTTGTTCAGGACATCCCGCGCCCGCTCCAGCCGGCGCAGGTTCGAATGGGCGAGCTGGTAGCCCTGGAAGACGAAGCTCACGAACACCGCCCCGACGCCAAGCAGCCCGCCCACCAGGAGTATCAAGGAGGTCTGGCGGAAGGCCTGCTGGCGGATCTTCTCGAATTCGGCCACCCGGATGGCCGCCACCGCGGTGAGCTTCTCCATGTCTTCCGGCCAGGCTTTTTCGGGCCTCCCGCCGTGCATGGTTTCCATGCCGGCCGTGGGAACCTCGCGGCCGCCTGCGTCCTTTAGGCGGCGCCCGAAGACGACGACGCTCCCGTCCCAGGGTGTCCGGCGGGCTTCTCCTCCGCCGCCCTCCGAAACAAAATCCAGAAGGGAAGGCATGTGCTGCCCGGTCTGCTCCGGGTCGCTGTGGGCGAGGATGGCGCCCGCCTCGTCCAGGATCGCCAGGTATTGGACATCCTCTTTCTTGGCCAGTTCCCGGAGGAGGACCTCGAAGCCCTCCCGATTCCAGCGCAGGTGCATCTCGGCGTGGACGGAGGCCTCGAGCGCGCTGATGAGGGCGGCGCCGCGAAGCGCCACCATCTTCTCGACGAATTCCGTCTGGCGCCGCGAGGAGCTGTAGAAAAAGAAGACGAGCAGCGTCAGAAGGACGCCCGTCGCGAAGGCGATGCCCCAGAAGGACGCAAAAGGCCGGTCCCTGAAAAATCCGGCTGCGCGGTCCATCGGCCCTCCGGTGGTTCCGCTCAATGCGAAGAATGCCCCGCGTCCCCGCCTGATGGCGCGGCCCGCAGGCTCTCCGCCCGCAGGAAGAAGCTTCCCTCGGTCACCACGGACTCCCCGGGAACGAGCCCTTTGAGGACGGCGTAGAAGTCCCCCATCAGCGGGCCGAGCTGGACCATGCGCTGAATGAATTTGCCCTCGTCGTCCTTGGCGGGAATGTACACCACCTGCCGCTCCCCGATGGTCTGGACGGCGGCCCGGGAAACGGTCAGCACCTTTTTCCCGTCCGGCGTAGCGAAGGAGACCGTCATGTACATGCCGAGCCGCAGCCGGCCGCCGGGGTTCGGGACCTCCAGGCGGACCTTCGCCGTCCGCGTCTGCGGGTCCACCCGCGGGTCGATGTAGGTGACGCGTCCCCGGATGGAAAGGCCGGGATAGGCCGGGGAGGTCAGGCTGGCATCCGACCCGACCGCCACCGCCTCGAAGTCCCTCTCGTAAATATCGGCCACCACCCACACATCCGAGAGATCCGTCACCGTGAAGAGCTCCTGACCCATCCCCACCACTTGGCCCAAGTTCGCCGTACGGTTGATGATCACGCCGTCGATGGGGGCCGGGACCGTCACGTGCGAGACGATCTGGCTGGGACTCTTGAGGCCCTCGACGTGGGCGCGGCTCAATCCCAGGATGAAGAGGCGTTGCCGCGCCGCCTCGATCTCGGTGACGCGGCTCTCGCGGACGGCCGTGATTTCCTCGAATTCTTGACGGCTGGCCGCCCCAATCTCGACCAACTGCTTCACCCGCTGGAGCTTACGTTTGTCGGCCTCCGCCATGGCGGTCAGGGAGAGGTATTTCGCCTGGGTCTCCGCCAGGTCGTTGCTGAACAGGGTCGCCAGGGGCTCCCCCCGCCTGACGGGCTTCCCGAGCTCCACGTGCACCTTGATCACGATTCCGCCCACGATGGGGACGACCTTGACCTCCTTGTAGCTGTTGGGCGTCACGACCCCAGGCACCCGCACGTCGCTCTTGGATTCGACGGCCCGTACCTGGGCCGTCTTGATGCCGGCCTTCGAGACGGACTCGGCGGTCAGCGTGACCTCGGCCTCCGCCGGGACCTGTGCCTCGGCGGGAGGGCCGGGCGGGGCGGGGGCCCCGGAGGTGCCGGCGGGCGCCTGCACGACGGAGGGAGTGCGGGCCAGGCCGTCAGTCCCCCTTCCATACGAGAAGAGACTTGCGATCAATGCTCCCGCCGCGATCAGGGCGGCTCCGCGAAGAACTCTCATCCATCTTCCCGCGCGGCTGCGCGGCGAACGGGACTCCCCATTCCGTCCGAAGTTCCCAGGCATCTCGTCTCTCCTGTCAACGGGCTGCGCCCGCGTGGGCGCGCTCGATTTCGGTGGCGGCGTCGAAAATCTGCTTCAGGGCCTCCGTGAGGCCCATCTCGACCTCGATGTATCTTCTCTGCTCGGCGATGGCGTCGAGCAGCGACGTCCGTCCCAGCTCGTATGTCTTCCACACGACGTCCAGGTTGCGGCGCGCGATTTCCCAAACGCCCCCTTGGTAGATCTCCAGCGAGCGCTTGGCGGCCTCGTACTGGGCCAGCGAGGCGGCCACCTCCTGGCGGGCGGTGAGCCGGGCGTATGCGAGCCGGCGCTCGGCGGACTTCGCCTCGGCCATCGCCGCGGCGATGTTGCCCTGGTTCTGGTTCCGGAAGGGGAGCATGATCGTGAGGCCCACGCCCACGAAATGGAACGTGTCCTCGATGTCCCTCATGGCGCCGGCTTCGGTCAGCCCCATGAGGTTGAAGCCCGACTTCATCCGCTGATAGCCCACATTGAAGCTCGCGTCCCACTTTCCTTCGGCCTTCTCCTTCTCGATCTTGGCCCGGGCCAGCTCCGTCTCCGTCCGGGCGAGGGCCACGTCCGGCCGCGCCTCGATTTCCGCATTCGGGACTTCCTTGCGCTCCAGGGCGGGGGGGAGATTGGACAAGGAGCCGTTGAGCGCGAGAGGCGACTCGGGAGCCATGCCGGCCAGCGTCTTGAGCTGCAGGGTCGCGATCTCTACGCGGCTCCGGAGAATGCGACGGCTCGCCTCCAGGCGGTTGACCTCGACCTGGAGCAGGCTCTCCTCGAGCGAGGGCGCGGCGCCCTTGCGCACCCGTTCGCCGAGGACCCCCTGGGCGCGCCGGTTCGCCTGCAGGAGCTCCTCCGTGAAGCGGAGATTCCGCCGGGCGGCCAGCACCTCGCCGGCCTTCATCCGGACCTCGGCCCGCATCTTCCGTTCTTTGTCGCTGAGCTGCTTCCGTTTCATCTCGGCCTCCCGCTCGGCGACCCCGACCCGGCCCTCCAGGCGGCCGTTCAAATCCAACGGAATCGTCACCCCGACCCCGACATTGTTGTCCGGGCTGTAGACGCTCTTTTGCCCGCTGAATTCGAGCATCGGGTTGGGACGGAGCCCCGCCTGCCGGAGCCGCCCTCCCGCGGCTTCCACCTCGGCGCGCATGGCCTGGATCTCCGGATTTTGCGCGAGGGTTTGGGTCACCAGCCCTTCTACGGTGAATTCGCTCTTGCCCTCCAGCGGCTGCGCGCCGGGCGCTCCCGCGCCCATGAAGGTCCATCCGAGGAATATCGAGACGAAGAGGAGCTTCCGCATCGCAGCCGCCCGCCTACCGGACCGGGACGGAGAGGCGCGCGGAGCCTTTCCCGGCGGGCCCGTCCCACGTGATGGTCACCTGCCGCGTGCCGGAATCGGGGAAGCTGATGGTTCCGAGATACTGTCCCGGTGCTTTGCCCGGCGTCAGGGAGGCCCCGGCGATCATGGGAGCCATCCCCGGCATCGCCATGCTCGTGCTGAGCGTGACCTTGCCCGCGTCGATGGGCTTCTGGTTCGCGGAGGACTTGAACTCCAGGATGAATGAGTTCTTCCCCTGCTTCCACTGGCCGGACTCGCTGAGAAGGGCGATGGCGACGTCTTTCGTCTTGTGGGAGCGGATGGGTTTGAGCTCCGCCCCCGAGGCCGCGCCTCCGGCGAGGGACACGGACAGAAAGAGAATTCCGGCGGCGATCCAGAGCGGGGAGCGGTTCTTAGGCATCGTGTTTCTCCTTTGAGTTGTGCGCCTGGCGGCCAGGCGAATCGAAGCTAGACAACGGCATCCTGCGACTGCTCCGCGCGCGCCTCCTCGTGCCGCAGCTCGCGGCTCCTGAGCCAATAGAAGATGACGGGCGTGACGATGAGCACGTGGGCCAGGGAGCTCACCATGCCGCCCAGGACGGGGGTGGCCAAGGGCTTCATTATCTCGGCGCCCGTCGAGGTGCTCCACATGATGGGCAGGAGGCTCGCCACGATGGTGGAGACGGTCATGACCTTCGGCCTCAGGCGAAGCAGTGCCCCTTCGATGACCGCCTCCAGAAGGGTCTGGGGGGTGAGGCGGCCGCCCATCTCCTCCCGCTTCCGCTCCACGGCCTCCTCCAAGTAGATCACCATCACGACCGCCGTCTGGACGGCCGTTCCGAACAGCGCGATGAAGCCGACCCAGACGGCCACCGAGAAGTTGTAGCCAAGGGCGTAAAGGAGGAAGACCCCCCCGACGAGGCTGAAGGGCACCATCAGGAGCACATGGGCCGCCTCGAGGAAGGAGCGGTAGGTCAGGTAGAGGAGCACATAGATCACCAGCAGGACGACGGGCAGCACAATCTGGATGCGCTCCTTCGCCCGGATCTCGTTCTCGTACTGGCCGCTCCACTGGAAATAGTACCCTTGCGGCAGATTGACCGCCCGCGCGACGACCGGCCGGGCCTCGTCCACAAAGCTCCCGACGTCCCGCCCCCGCACATTGAGGAGCACGGCCACCACGAGCAGTCCGTTCTCGCTGGAGATCATGGAGGGGCCGGCGACACTGCGGATTTCGGCGAGCTGGGCGAGGGGAATTTGCGTGCCGTTGGGGGCGGAGACGAGGACGCTGCCGAGCGCGTGCGGCGTCGCCCGGAATTGGGGGGCGTAGCGGACGCGCACGGGGAAGCGCTGCCGTCCCTCGATGGTCAGGGTCAGGTTGTTCTCCCCGATCGCCGTCTCCACGACATCCTGGATGGCGCCGATCGTGATCCCGTAGCGGGCCGCCGCCACCCGGTTCACGCGCACGTCCAGATAGGGCGCCCCGGTGACCTGCTCCGGATACACGTCGGCCGCGCCGGGAATCTTCCTGAGGACGTCGGCCACCGCCCTCGCCCTCCCCTCCAGGGTCTTGAGGTCGCTTCCGAATATCTTCAGGCCCACCTCGGAGCGGATTCCCGTCGAAAGCATGTTGATCCGGTTGATGATGGGCTGGGTCCAGATGTTCGAGACGCCGGGAAGGGTCGTCGCCTCGTCCATCTCGCCGATGAGCTTCTCCCGTGTCATCCCCGGCCGCCATTGGGACTCCGGCTTGAGGCTGATGATGGTCTCGGTCATGTTGACGGGGGAAGGATCGGTCGAGGTATCCGCACGCGAAACCTTCGCCACGACCGAGGCGACCTCCGGGAACTTCTGGATGGCTGCATTTTGCTTCTTGACGATTTCGGTGGCCTGGGGAAGCGAGACGGCGGGATCGGTGACGGGCATGAACAGCAAGTCCCCCTCGTTCAGGGGAGGCATGAACTCCTTTCCGATTCGGGGGAAGAGCGCCGCCGCGGCGATGATGAGCAGGAAGGCCGCGGCGATCGTCAGGACGCCGTGCCTCAGGGACCAGTTCAGGATCGGCCGGTAGAGCGCCATGAGAAACCGCATCACGATGTTGTCCTCCTCTCCCCGGATACTGCCCCCGATCAGCAGGCTGCACAGAACCGGCACAAGGGTGACGGAGAGGATGGTCGCGCCCGTCATCGCCAAGGTTTTCGTATACGCCAGGGGATGGAAGAGCTTTCCCTCCTGGCCGGTGAGGGCGAAGACCGGCACAAAGGCGAGGATGATGATCACCATCGCGAAAAAGATGGGCCGGCCGACGAGCCGGGTGGATTCCAGGACCGTCTCGAAAACCCGGCGGCGATCCTTCGGGTCCACGCCCCGCTTCTCCATGAAACGGTAGGCGTTCTCTGTGACGACGATGCCCGCGTCCACCAGAACGCCGATGGCGATGGCGATGCCCGCGAGCGACATGATGTTCGAGCTGATCCCGAAATAGCGCATGAAGAGGAAGGAGATCAGCACGGCGAGCGGAATCGGTATCGTCACGATGAAGATGGAGCGGATGTTCATCAGGAAAACGATGTTGATCAGGGTGACGACGGCGGCCTCCTCGAGGAGCGTCCACTTGAGCGTGTCGACCGAGCGCTGGATCAGCGCGGATCGATCGTAGAACGGGACGATTTTCACGCCCGCCGGGAGGCCCGCCTCTAGGTCCTTGATCTTCTCCTTGACGCGCGCGATCACGTCGATGGTGCTCACCCCGTAGCGGGCCACGACGACGCCCCCCACCGCCTCCTCGGTGCCCTTGACGAGGGAGCTGACCCGGAAGGCGTTCCCGATCTTCACCTCCGCCACCTGGCGGACGAAGATGGGCACTCCGTTTTCCGAGCCGACGACGATCTCTTCGATGTCCTTCACGCTCTCGATCAGGCCGAGCCCGCGGACCACGGACCACGTGCCCGCCGCCTCGACGACGTTTCCGCCCACGTTCCGGTTGCTCCGCATGACGGCGTCCACCACCATCGAGAGCGGAATGCGGAACGTCCGCAAGCGGTTCGGGTCGACGTCGATCTGGTATTGCTGGATTTCCCCCCCGATGCTGGCCACCTCGGCCACGCCGGGCACGGCGTTGATCTGATAGCGGATGAACCAGTCCTGCAGGGAGCGCAGGTCGCGCAGGGAGCGGCCTTTTCCCTCCACCGTGTACCAGAAGACGTGCCCCACCCCGGTCGCGTCCGGGCCGAGGACCGGGACGACGCCCTGCGGGAGGTTCTTGGAAACCAGGTTGAGGCGCTCGAGGACCCGCGTGCGCGCGAAGTAAAGATCCACGGAGTCCTCGAAAATCACGTAAATCATCGAGAAGCCGAACGCCGAGGAGGAGCGCACGACGCGCACGCCGGGGAGGCCCTGCAGGCTCACCGTGAGGGGATAGGTGATCTGGTCTTCGACTTCCTGAGGGGACCGCCCCGTCCAGTCAGTGAAGACGATGACCTGGTTGTCGGATAGATCGGGGATGGCGTCTATCGGCGTCGTCCGGAGGGCCCAGTATCCCCATCCCCCGATGAGGACGAAGAGGCCGATGACCAGAAAGCGGTTCCGCAATGAGACTTCAATGAGCCAGTTGATCATGAGTGACCTTCTTCAGGGCCCGTCGCATGACTCCAGGCCGGAAGTTTTTCCCTTGGCGGATCTTCTCAGGCGCCGCCCGAGCCGGGATGAATGTGGTTCCAGGGGTTCCGGCGCTCGGGGTTGCGAACTTCCCGGCCCCAGTGAACGAGGGCGAACGCCGCCACGAACAGGAGAACCGCGATCCCGAACGGCGCGAACTGCCAGAACATGATTCCCTCCTTGCGGCCGGCGGCTTCTCGGGTTTTTGGCGGAGAAAGGGCCTCCGGAGGCATCGGTTTCCCCGCATCCTGGATGAGGGCGCGGAGCCGGTCCGAGCAGGCGCTTCTTCGCCATGCGGGAGTGGCGTCGTTTCCCTCGCGGACCACCGCTGCCGGACCGCGCTCATGGGAGCAGATGCTCTCCGGGCGCGGCTGTTCCTTCACACGAGGAACAGGCTGCCGCGGACGCCTGTCGGGCGTCAGGCCTATGAGAGGAAAACTACGCCTGGAGGAGGAGGGACTTCGGAACGGGATCGGGGATTTGAGGAAGCGCCATCACCGGATTCTGGCTTGGGCGCGGCGCATAGGCTGCATAGGAATCGCGGAACTGCAGGGATTCGCCGGGGGAGGGAAACAGCATGCATATCCCGAGGGAGCATAGCTTTCCGGTGGTTTCGTGCATCGTGTTGGCGTCGTGTCCGGACGGGTGGGGCGTGCCCGCGTCATGGACCTCGGAGGAGGCCATGGCGCACATGGGCCGGCCCCCCGCGGCCATGTGAGAGGCCAGCGCGAACGGGCTCCAGAAAATCCAGAACGCCAGCAGCACAATCGCCGTTACGGTTCGCGTATACATACCCGCCTAATGTACGCCCTCACGATATGGCGTCAAGCGAAAAGGAATATGGGTCGGTATCCCTTCTCCCGCTCATGCGCCGGGCATTGGAAGCGTCGTCCCTGCCCGAGACTCTTTGGTTCTTAGTTGCAAATCCAGGGCCAACGAAAGGGCATGGCCGCGAGACTGAAGGAGGGCAGGCTTTTTCCCGGTCGTCTGGATTTGGATTGAAAGAAAGTGACGGAGGGGAGGGGTCTATCGAAAGATCGGACGAGGCGGGAACAGACATGGGCCGGCACTGGCGAGACATTTTGCCTCGCGCATATGGCCGGGTCCTGCCCTTGGGCTAGACCCTCACGGGTGCTTCCCAGCCACTGGTGTTATGCGGGCTGCCCTTGAGCACGGGGGCCTTTCTCACTTCGCTGCCACCCTATCGAGTTGCCGGTACTGGATGGCCTCGGCCAGGTGGGCGGGGGCGATGCTCGCCTCTCCGGCGAGGTCGGCGATGGTCCGCGCGAGCTTCACGCCCTGGGATGGGAAACCCAGGAATCTGGGGAGCGCCTCAAGGCCTACCGCTGGGCAAGGGGCCTGACCCAGGAGGAGATGGCCCGGAAGGCCGGGGGGACCCTGGCGAGATGGGAGAGGGGATGGGGAGCCCGCCCCTAGCAGATTTTGAGAGAGAGGAGATATGAGACAAAAGGCCTCATTCCCTTGGGGGTGACCCTACTCTATTTGGTTACACACTAGCGCTTCGGATTATCGGGTGACTCCAGCTATATTACACATTATCAAGCATTTTCCTGCCTTTCTTTTTTGTCGGCTTCGGGTTTTTGTGACTTTGATTCACCAGGCCGGCATTGGAACAGATATTGCCTGTCATTCCTAAGCCAGGGCAAATCAATTGGCTAATGCGGGGGGCGGAATGGTTGTCCGGTCATTGAAAGCGAAACTTTTCGTGGCCGTGGTTCTCCTGGGGGTATTGCCATTTTCTTTGAGCGTGGTGGTGGAGGCCTATCTGGCCCATCGGAGGCTCATTGCCGAGACGAGGGAGAGGCTGGCGACGGCTCCTCTGCCGGTTCTCCGGCGGATGGAGATTCTCCTCTTCGCCCGCTGGAATGATGTGCACCTCCTTTCCCATATGCCGCTCTTTCAGGATTCGGAAGGTGTGGGATATCAAGCCGCGATTCTGCGGCGCGCGGCGGATCTCCATCAGCCCGATGCCTGGCTGGCGCTGGCCAACGAGAGGGGGCGCATTCTCGCTTCCAGCGATGAAAAATTTATGGACACTGATGCAAGCGAATCCCGCTGGTTTCGAGAGGCGGGTAAGATATCCTTCCGCGATTGGAGGGAAGCCGCCCGTTCCATGTACATCAGCGAGCCTTATGTTCCCCCCTCCGGCGACGGGCGGCTGGTGATGTGTTTCAATTCCCCCCTATACGACACAGGGGGGCGCTTCCGAGGGGTGGTCCACAGTGAGATTAAGCTGAGCGCTCTGATCCCGTTCCTCTCCAGTCTGCGCATGGGCAAGACTGGGCGGGCGCTGCTCGTCCGGGGAGACGGAAAGATATTGCTCGACGACCAGAACCTCCTCCCTCCCATAGCGAGGACCGTCGCTGGCCATCCAGCCTTCGTCCGGGTTCTCGCGGGAGAGATGCCGGTGGTGCGCGACCGCGATCTCGATGGCGACGCCGCTCTCGTGAGCGCCTTTCCCATCAGAGGATTCGGGCAGTATCCTGGAGTCAAGTGGTTCGTTCTTGTTTCCCAGAAGGAAAGTGAGATATTCGCCCCAGTGAGATCCATGTTTCTCATTCACTCCACGGTGGGTCTTCTGGGGGTAGGTTTCATCTTCCTAGGAGGATTTTTCCTCTTCGACCGAAAGATCTCGAAGCCGGTGGGCCAGCTCATGGAGCGCGTCCACTCCCTGGAGACGCAGGGACCCATGCCCGAGGAAGACACAATGAACTATTCCGAGGATGAGATCGGGCGGCTGGAGCGCGCCTTCAGCGACATGGTCCACAGCCTATCGATAAAGGAAAAGGCCCGGAAGGAACTCCAGGAGCGGCTCGTCCAAAAAGAAAGGCTGGCCGCCATCGGAGAGATGGTGGCGGGGGTGGCCCATCAAATCAAAAATCCCCTAGCCACCATCAAAGTCGTGTCACAGGCGCTTAGTGAGGAATTCTCCTCTCATGCTTCTACCCAAGTCGCTCTTTCTCGGATTGACAAAGAGGTCAATCGGCTGAATCGCCTCCTGCGAGCATTCTTTGACTTTGCGGCGCCCGGGGAGCTCCAAAAGAGCCCGTGCGATCTTCGGGCACTCGTCCAGGAGGCGCTTGCCCAGGTGGAAGAGAAGCGGGTGGAAGCAGGCGTGGAGGTCAAGGAGAAATACGCTGGTCCATTTCCCCTTCTTTTGTTGGATCCGCAACAGATGCTCCAGGTGTTCATCAATCTTTTCCACAATGCGGTTCAAGCCATGCCGACAGGCGGTGTCTTGTCCATCGACGCCGGGGTGGACGGAGAAGGGGAGGGAGCGGCGCGCGGTGTAAGGGTCAGGGTATCCGACAGCGGGATCGGGATTTCGTCTGAAAATCTGGGCAAAATCTTCCAGCCATTCTTCACCACACGGTCCTCGGGCATCGGGTTGGGGCTTTCCCTCGTTTTCAAGGTTGTCCAGAAGCACGGGGGCGAGGTGCGCGCCGAAAGTCAGCCGGGGCGGGGAACCACATTCGAGCTTTTCCTTCCCTGCGGGGAGCCGCTTGCCGGTGCAGGAGGCCAGACCCGATGAAGAATTCATCTTACCCTAGCCGGCGGGAAACGATTGGCGCCACAGAGAGGGGAGAGAGCCCAGGGGCCGTCCGGTTCCCGCGCAGGGTGCTCGTTGTCGAGGACGATCAAAATTTGCGGGAGAGCCTCCGGGAAGTTCTGGAGAAGATGCAATGCAAGGTGGAGGCGGTGGAGTCGGGGGAGGAGGCTCTCGGGCACCTTCGAAGCCAACCAGTGGAGTTGATTCTACTGGACAATCGTCTTCCAGGCAGGAGCGGTATTCAGGTTCTGCGGGAAATCCGGGAGGCGGATGAGGACACCTTGGTCATCATGATGACGGCGTTTCCGGAGATCCGCATGGCGGTCCAGGCCATGAAGGAAGGCGCCTATGATTATATTCATAAGCCCTTTGAGCTGGAGGAACTTCGCATCCTGGTTGAAAGGGCTTTGGAAACCACGAACTTGAGGAACGAGGTGATCCGTCTGCGTCACATGAGCGGACTCCGGGAGACGGAAACCACGCTCTGGGGCGATTGCCCGGCCATGCGCGAGCTTCGAGACCTCATCCAGGTGGTGAGCCAGACGCCCGATACCACTGTGCTCGTCCAGGGAGAGAGCGGAACGGGAAAGGAACTCGTGGCCAATGCCATCCACACGCTTAGTGAGCGGTGCAAGGGGCCGCTGGTGAAGTTGAACTGTGGCGGAGTCCCCGAAACCCTCTTGGAATCCGAGCTCTTTGGCCATGAGAAGGGGGCCTTCACCGGCGCCGGGGCGGCCAAAAGAGGGCTCATGGAGCTCGCCGACGGGGGGACTCTTTTCCTGGATGAGCTGGATAGCATGAGCCTCGGCATCCAGCCGAAGCTGTTACGCGTCCTGGAAGAGCGTGCTTTCAGGCGCGTGGGGGGGATAAGGGAAATTCCCGTGGACGTCCGAATCGTCGCGGCGACCAACCGGGATCTGAAGGCGATGATCGCGAAAGGCGAGTTCCGGGAAGATCTTTTCTACAGGCTCAACGTGATGACCGTCTTTCTTCCTCCCTTGCGCGAGCGGGCAGGGGACATCCTCACGCTCGCCCATCTCTTCTTGGCCCGGCATAGTTCAAAATTGAGAAAAGAAATCACCGAGATCAGTCCCGCTGCCCAGCAGATATTGCTTCTTTACCCGTGGCCCGGGAACGTTCGAGAGCTCGCGAACGTGATGGAGCGGGCGGTGATTCTGACGCGAGGCTCGAGCATCCTGCCGATGCACTTGCCCATTGAAATGCAGCGTATCGATGCCCTTCCGGAGGCGGCCGGCCTGCCGGCCGATCTTTCCGAGACTGATTTATCGCTGGAGGCTTGGGAAGAAGCGCATATCCGCAGGGTCCTCGATCTCTCAGGGCGTAATAAGTCTGAGGCGGCGCGGCGGCTGGGCATCTCTCGTTCGACTCTCCTTGAAAAGCTGAAAAAAGCGCAGCTCCCAAGTTCTTTCCCTGAATGATTTTCAGTCAGGCGCCCGGAAATCGGGCGATCCGCAAAACCTCCCTGAAGTGCTTGCTCTCTCCGGCGAATTTCCCTGTCGCTCGTTCATGCTGTACGGAATTCGGCCAATCCTTCGGGAAGCGGGCCTCCCTCCCTGTGCGCCTTCGCCCGCCAGACGGCGGCCGGGCCCACTTACGAACCGCGTCAAATTCAGGGAAAAAGGCCTAAAAGAGCCTTTGGTCGTAAATTCTTTCCCCACCCCGCCCCCCGGCACCTCCCTTGCTCTTCCATGCGTAACTGAATCCGGGGTGCGCCCCCGTATGGATCGGCGCGGCCGGCAGGTCTGAAGAGGAGGCTCGATGATGAGGTATGGAAAGGTGTGGTTTTTGGCTTTGCTGCTCGGGGGGAGCCTGCTTCTGGCGCCTCCCGGAAGTCAGGCGGGCGGCCTCGACGCGGTCAAGGTAGGGGCGCCCGCTCCCGATTTCACGCTGCGCGATTGGAGCAGCGCCCAAAAGGAGCACACCCTGAGCGAGCTCAAGGGGGAAAAAGTGGTGGTGCTCCACTTCGGGAGCTCGAGCGACTGGGGCTATGTGAAGCAGATCGGCCCCATGAACGAGCTTTACAAGAAGTTCCGCGGGAAAGGGGTCGCCTTCTACACGATTTACGGCCCTGAAACGGACGGAAAATGGCAGCCCAAGACGGACTTCGACCGGCTCGAACGGGCGAGAGGCCTCCGTTTCGCCTACGGCCTGCAAACGCATGGGCGCATGCTCGTCCCTGTCCTGGCCGACGAACTCGACAACCGGACTTTCAAGGCCTACGGGGAGACGCCCAACAGCGTGATCATCATCGACAAGGAGGGGAAGATCGTCTCCAAGATGGCCAATGCGGATGTGAAGGCGGTCGAGAAAGCCCTCAAAAATCTGGTCAGTGAGTAGGGAGGAGAAGGCATGTCTAAGTTAACGCGGTTCGGTCTGGGCCTCGCCGCTCTCGGCCTTCTGGGCTGGGCGGTTCCGGGGCACGCGTACACCCGGGAGGAGCTGGCGAAGTACGAAGAAAAGGCCATGATGGCGCCCGAGTGGACCCTTCAAGGCATGGACGGCAAGACATATAGCCTCAAGGACTACCGGGGCAAAGAGTACGTCGCCATCCAGACCGGGAGCTCCACCTGAACGATGTACAACGCGCAGTGGTCTGCTGCGCAGAAGCTCATCAAGAAGTGGGACGGGCGCTTCAGCAAGCTCCCTCTCAAGATCTTCACCCTGTACAACCAGGAAGCCCACCTCGACTGGCAGGCGAAGACCCTCGATGAGCGCACCGAGCGCGCCAAATGGCACGGCAAGCTCTGCGCCCTGACCACGAGCCAGGAGCAGATCGAGTCGGTCGTCGTGGACAACCCCGACAATAAGACCAACATCGCCTACGGCCAGAATCCCAACGGCATCACGATCATCGATCCGGACGGGAAGATCATTTATTACCGCGACTGGTTCCGCTACGGCGAAGTGGACAAGTTCTTCGAGGATCTCTTCAAGAAGAAGACGGCGAGTCAGTAATTGATGTCAGAACCCTTCACCCGGGTTGTTCACGCGCCCGGGTCGAAAGGACATAAACCCGCTCTTGGCTTTCACCGAGGGCATGAGGTGCCGGGCGATGAGACAAATCTTTCGGATGTTGAGCGGTGTTTGGATATTGGCGCTGGCGCTCGGTCCCGCCGGCGCGGCGGCGGCGGAGAAAATCCCTCTCGCCTACAAGGGCCAATCGGCCGCTCTCAGCTACCAGATCGACGTGAAGTCCCACCACGTGGTTTTCGACCATGGCGGGGGCGGCTGGCGCGGAAAAACCCCCGAGCGCTCCCATCACGAGATCCTGAAC
Organism: Candidatus Tectomicrobia bacterium; assembly: GCA_016192135.1. Lineage (NCBI taxonomy): Bacteria > Pseudomonadati > Candidatus Tectimicrobiota > Candidatus Tectimicrobiota bacterium. The sequence continues at coordinate 370,718 of JACPUR010000001.1, forward strand.
TTCGATCTCAAGTCGCAGAAGAACCCGGGCGGAGTGTTGAGCCAGATCAGCACCTTCACCGGCGTCAACGGCAAGGGTTCAAAGCTTTGGGGGAAAGAAGGCGATGTGCCCGTCCTCTGGCTCAAGCGCGAACAGATCGTCGGCAGCAGCCAGCTCATGGACATGGACGCCCTGGGGAAGGTGGTGAAGGCCACCGGCGCCCCCCATTTCATGTCGCCGGGCTATAAGCAGAAGCCCGACCCGGATGGGCCCCCGATGGACCTGTACCGGGTCCTGACGATGATTTTCCCGCAGTTTCCGGCTAAGGCCGTCGGCGTGGGCGACTCCTGGGTGGTGCGGGACAGGTTCATCGTCGGTCCCGCCGAGGACAAGGCCGACGCGAATATCCAGCAGCGGAGCCACAAGCTTGAGGCCAAGATCCGGCGTGACTTCCGCCTCACCTTCAAGGGATTCGAGGAGCAGAAGGGTTACCGGGTGGCGCGGATCGCGTTCGAGGGCAAATTCGGCACCGACATCAAGGGAATCGAGCCGAACAACGGCCACTACATCACCGCCACGGGCACGGCGGCGGGGGAGTTCCTGTTCGCCCCGGAGCAGGGCCTGCTGGTCGGGGCCGACTTCAAAAGCAAGTTCGACTTCAGCTACGCCACCGACGGTGTGCTCGTCGGGTACTACCTCACGCCCAAGGAGCGGATCAGCCTCCTTCTCGAGGACCGGACGACCCCGCCCATCCCTTGGCGCGCGGAGCAGCAGGTCCGGTTGGAATTGAAAAAGCAGACGGCGGGTATCGATCCGTCCGTGAAGAGAGCGTCCCGCTAGGGCCTTGGCGTGAAGGGGAGAAGAAGGATGTGGAGCCGGCTTGTTAGGAAAGCGGCCGCCGTCGCGGGATCGGCCCTCCTGATGGTTCTTGCGGCCACGGGAACCCAGGCGGCAGGTGTGGGCGAGCCGGCTCCCTCCTTCACCCTCCTCGACGCAGTTTCGAAGCGGGAAATCCGGCTCCACGAGTTCCGGGGACGTACCGTGGTGATGTGGGTGTGGGACACGGTTTGCCCCCTCTGCCTGGACGAAGGCAAAGCCATTGACCAGTTTATCGCCGGGCGCCCGGACCTCGCGGGACTCCTCGTCATCGAGCGGGGCGACGAGATGGATCTCGAAATCGAGGGGCAGATCTACCAGCCCCGGATGCATCTCCTGGTGGACAAGAAGGCGGCGGTCGAGAAGAGCTACGGCCTCACCCGGCTGCCCGTGCTTATCATCGTGGATCGGACCGGGCGAGTTCGATACCGGGGATCGTACGACGGGAATTGCCGGCTGGCGGAGCACATTGCCCGCATCGAGGCCGCAACGGTTTTACGTGGCTGCCTGTGACTTTCAGGAGAAGGAAATGATCGTCTTGAATCGCCTCAAGGGGGCAAGTCTGGCGGGCCTCTTTCTGCTCGGGCTGACAGGTCTCGCGCTGGCGGCCTCCCCGCCGAAGTCCAAGGAGCCGCAGAAAAAGGCCGCCAAGGAGGCCGTCGCGGTACCGGGCGCGGCATCGGCGGACCCGAGGTGGAGCGAGAAGCACCGGAAATATGAAGAGAAAAACTGGGCATTCGATATCGTGAACGGCAACATCCGCTTCTCCCACGGCAATCACAAGAACCGCGACCGGTGGTTCCGGGCCTACTTCCGGCAGGGGTACTCGTGCGGAATCTGCCACAGCACGGCCGTGCCCCAGGATGACGGAAAAGGGTATGTGAAGATGAGCAAGGGGGACCCCCTCGCGACGGTTGAGGATATCCGGGACGCGAAGGACGAGGCGTACGCGTATGGGGTATCCATGCTCACTTGCTTGGGCAACTGCCACAACGGCTTCACGGCGCCCAACAACTGCGACTGGTGCCACCTGCCCCAGAGCAAGCCGATCAAGGAAGGGCAGAAGGAGATCAAAAAATGGTAAGGGGGAAAACGCGCTGGTTTGCCTGGACGGGGGCCCTCCTCCTGTCGGCGTCCCTGGGCTTTATGGCATTCCAGTATCTTTTCGCCCCGGCCGGAGAGAGTGCCCCCGACCTTCGCCTCCAGAATCTCGCTGGTGAAGAGATTCGCCTCTCTCAGTTGCGGGGGAAAACGGTGGTGGTCAATTTCTGGGCCACCTGGTGCCAGCCTTGTGTTTACGAGATTCCAGAACTGGCCCGCTTCTCCGAGTCCCAGCGCGACCGGAACGTGGTCGTCCTCGGGGTGGCCATGGACAAGAACGTGGACAAGGTGCGGGACTTTGTCCAGCGGTTCAAAGTCTCCTATCCGATCGTGATCGGAGATATCGCCACCGCCCGGCTTTGGCAGGTACGGGGGCTTCCGATGACCTTCATCATATCTCCGGCGGGGAAGGTCGATCGGGTAATACCGGGAGGAATCACCCAGGCCGCCTTGGAGGCGGCCATCCGGCCGCGTGCGGGAGGAGCCTCCTGATGCATGCCCGGCGGGATTTCCGGAAATTCTTCTCGGCCCTGTGCGCGGCCCTCATGGCAGTGGCCGTGTCGCCCGCGCCCTCGCTCGCGGTGGAGCTTTGCCAGCAGGCCCCCAATTTCAAGGCGTACGAGGTGGTGCAGGAAGAGGACTTCGACTTCCACGCCTACCGGAAGGGAAGCGTGACGCTCTTCTGGATCTGGGATTGGGCCAAGGAGTGCCCCGTCTGAGGGCCGGCGGGGAAGGCCCTCGGTGAGAGGGTCCAGCGTTTCTCGAAGCGGGGGGTCAAAGGCGTCCTCCTCGTCGAACGGGCGGATGAGAAGATGGTGGCCCTCGCAGCATACGGCATCTTCGGGGACAGCGTGCCCTACGCGACGGCGGTGGATCGCGGAGGAAAGACGGCGCGCGCGTACGGGCTCGATCCCGATCGCCTTCCCGCTATCTTCATCCTCGATCGGGCGGGCCGCATCCGCTACATCGGTTTCGAGGAAGACGTGAAGGCTCTCCTCAAGCAAACTGATTCCGAAATTGACCGCGTTGCAGATGCGCTCCTGAGAGAGAAGGGGCGGGATGCGGCTGACCTCCAGGGGATAAAGGGATTCAGTCCCCGCTGCGAAACAAAAGGGAGATCGTAAGATGAAGGGCTTCCGCGGCCGGTGGGTGGCGGCAGGGGTGCTCGCCGCAGTCGCCTTCTTGCCTTTCCAAAACCCCGTCGTAGCGCACGCGGAAACCGCCTCGAAGGGCCCCGCCCTCGATGGGGAGCGGCTGATACGCGATCTCAACTGCGCGGCCTGCCACCAATTGGGAAAGGGCCTCAAAAGCTCCTTTCCCGAGAACCACCAGGTCGGGCCGGATCTGAGCCACGAGGGAGAGAAGGTGCGCCCGGAGTGGCTCTTTGACTTCCTGAAGGATCCCCGCCCTCTCCGGCCTGGAATCGAGGCCCGGATGCCCAAATTCCGGCTCTCCGACGAGGCCGCGCTCGGCATCACGCTTTATCTCTCTTCGCTTCGCCCGAAGGGCGCCGCCGCCGAGGCGGATTCGCGCCGGAAGCCTTCACCGCCGTCCCCTGGCCATCTGGCGGAGGGGAAAAAATATTTTGACGACCTGGAGTGCGCCAAGTGCCATTTCCCGCCCGGCCAGCGTCCGGCGGCTGGCCTTTCCGTGCAGGAACTGGGGCCCGATCTGGGCCTGGCGCGCGCCCGTTTGAATCCCGACTGGGTTCTCCGCTGGCTCAAGACTCCTCAGGCGATCCAGCCCGGGACCAAGATGCCCAATTTCTTCTATGACGACGCCGGCCAGCCCCTCGACGAGAACGCCGAGAAGATGATGATCGGTGTGCGGGATTATGTGATGCAGGCTGGAGAGGCGAAGCCCTCCCCGAACTTCCGAAAGGCCCTGGAGCGCCTCCCTTGGGTGACCGTGGCCCGCGGGCGGGAGCTCATGGTGGAGCTCAACTGCGTGGGCTGCCACCCGGTGGAGGGCCTCCCGAAGCCGAAGAAGGTGGGACCCGCCCTCGCCTTCGAGGGGGACCGGGTGAAGCCGGACTGGCTCGCCCAGTTCCTGCGCGAGCCGCGGGTCATTCGTCCGATGGAGCCGGCCGCCATGCCCGACTTCCGGCTGTCGGGGGGCGAAGCGGCAGCCGTCGCCGAGTTCATCGCAGCCCGCTGGAAAGAGGAGGCCCGCGACGCTTCGGCGGTGGGAGAGCAGAGCCTGACGGCCGCCCTGGCCGTCAAGGGAAAGAGCATGTGGGAGCAAGAGCTGGGCTGCTCCTCTTGCCACCGGTTCGGAGAGAAGGGCAGTATCGGAGGGCCCATCCTCACCGGCCTAAGCGAGCGCCTCAATCCCGCATGGCTGTTCCGTTGGGTGAAAGATCCCAAGCACTTCCTGCCCAACACTCCGATGCCCAGGGTTCCTCTCACGGACGATGAGGCGAAGGCGATTGTGGCCTATCTCTTCAGCCGGAGATAAAGGAGCGCCGACGTGCCGGTTGCCACAGTAGGCCTGACGACGGCGTTTGCGGCCGGGCTGCTCTCCTTCCTTTCTCCTTGCGTTCTGCCGCTGGTTCCTGGCTACGTGGCCTTTATCTCAGGGGTTTCCCTTGAGGAAATGGAAAAGGCGGTAGACCGGACGCGGAATATGAGGAAGGCGGTAGCCGCTTCCTTGCTCTTCGGGGCGGGTTTCACGGTCGTTTTCGTCCTCATGGGCGCCACCGCCACTTTGGCGGGGCAATTCCTCTTCAGCCGGTTCCTCTTTCTCCAGCGCGCGGCGGGGGTTCTTATCATCCTCTTCGGACTTCATGTCCTGGGGATTCTCCCGATTCGCTTTCTGTACCGGACGATGGCGGTCACTGTCGAGCGGCGCTCCGTAAGTCTGGGGGGAGCCTTTTTCGTTGGGGTGGCCTTCGCATTCGGATGGACGCCCTGCATCGGCCCCGTCCTCGCGGGCATTCTGGCATTCGCGGGCACCCAGCAGACCGTTCAGGAAGGAATGCTTCTGCTTTTGACTTACTCTTTCGGGCTCGGCATCCCTTTCCTCCTCACCGCCGTAGCCATGAACATGTTCCGGACGGTCCTCCAGCAGGTGCGCAAGTATATGCGCCATGTGGAGCTGGGCAGTGGCGCCCTGCTGATCCTCATCGGTGTTCTCATCGCCACTGACAACCTGTCTTGGCTCGCTTACACGCTGGGCATACCGGGAATCGCTCAATAAATCTCTTTTTCACCTTCCCGCCGGCCTGTCGAGCTGCCGGTACTGGATGGCCTCGGCCAGATGGGCGGGGGCGATGCTCGCTTCTCCCGCCAAGTCGGCAATCGTTCTCGCCAATTTCAGCACCCGGTGGTAGGCCCTGGCCGAGAGGCCGAGCCGCTGGACGGCCATCTGGAGGAGCCTTTTTCCCTCGGCGTCCGTCCGGCAGAAGCGGTTGACGAGGGCCGCCCCCATGTGGGCGTTGGAGTGAATCCCGGTTATTCCCTCGAAGCGGGCGCGCTGCACGGCGCGGGCGGCCTCGACCCGGGCGCGGATGGCTTCTGAGGATTCCCCCTCGGGCTCCTCGGCCAACTCCTTCCAGGGCAGCCTCGGCACCTCGATGTGGATGTCGATGCGGTCGAGCAAGGGCCCCGAGAGGCGCGAGCGGTAGCGCTCGACCAGCTTGGGGGTGCAGGAACAGGCCTTGGCGGTGTCTCCCAGGTGGCCGCACATGCAGGATTCCGTGGCTCTTTGGGCGGTTCCGGTTCAAAGCCACGAAACCGGTTTCGTGGCGGTACCCGAAAACCCTCGATTCCATTGGCGATCACCTCCGGCGGGTCCGCCTCGACCGGGGGCTGCTCCAAAAACAGGTAGCAGAGCAGCTTGGCGTGAACGCCCAGACGGTCACCAATTGGGAGCTGGGCCGGACGCCGCCAGATTTGCCCTTCATTCCGAAAATTATCCAGTTCCTGGGATACACCCCCTGGGACGGAAAGGCCCGAGCGCCCGGCGAGCGCCTGAAGGCCCTCCGGTGGAGTCTAGGAATGACTCAGGAGACGATGGCTCGGCGGCTGGGGATGGACCCCACCACCCTGGCGAGGTGGGAGAGGGGAGAGAAAGGACCGACGGTCAAGAAATTCAGATGGTGCGTTGAGACCATTTTTCTGCTGACCGGGGTACCCCTTACTGACGGAGGCGCTCCCGGTGCCTGACCCAGGAGGAGATGCCCGGGGGCTGGGGGTGGACCCGGGGACACTGGTGAGGTGGGAGAGGGGGAAGGGGAGGTCGGGGGACGACTTCAAAAAGCATGATCGCCGGATTCCTGGGCTTCTGGCGGGGATGATAACCTTCAAGAAACTTAAAGGCCTCAGCCCGGAGTCTCAGAAGACGGACCGGCGGGCGAGGGCAGATGCTCCTCCTTGCGGAGAGGCAGCCGGATGATGAACGCAGTTCCCCTCTCAGCTTCGCTCTCCGCCCAGATTTTCCCGCCATGAGCGTCGACGATACCGTGCGACACCGAAAGGCCAAGACCGGTGCCTTTGTCCTCGGACTTCGTGGTGAAAAAGGGGTCGAAGATCCGGGGCAGTATGTCCGGAGGGATCCCCGTCCCCGTGTCCTCGACCCGTAGCTCCATCCAGGCCTTGCCGTCTTCTGCCAGGGTCCGCGTGGACACCGTCAGCGCGCCGCCCTTGGGCATGGCGTCCAGGGCATTCTTGAAAAGGTTGAGCAGCACTTGCTGTATCTGGTATCTGTCGCCGTCGACCACCCCCTCGGAGTCCAGGTTCAAGGTCAGGCCCACGCTTCCCAGCCGGAGTTCGGACTCCAGCGGCCGGATGGATTTCTGAATCGCTTCGTTGAGGTCGAAGGGCTCGAACTGGGGCGGTTCATCCCGGGAGAGGCGCCGCATGTCGTCGCAGATCCGCGCGATCCGCTGGACGTTTCGGACGAAGACTTCCGCGGTCTTCCATTCCGGTGAGCCCTCCGCGCTCTCGGCGAGCATCCGCTGCGCATAGAGGCCGATGATGTTCGCGGGGTTCAGGATTTCATGGGCGACGCCTGCGGCCATGGTGCCGAGCGAGGAGAGCTTTTCCATGCGGACCATCACCGCATGATTTTTCTTCAGCCTTTCGAGGGCGTCGGCCAGCCCGGTGTGCGCCTCGGCGTTTTCAAACGCGATGGCCACTCCCTCGGCCAGCGCCGTGATCACGTACAGGTCATCCTGGGAGAATCGCCGGCCCGGCTCCGCCAGGCACGACAGGATCCCGATGAGCTTCCCGGCGCGTGTTTTCAGGGGGACGCCGAGGAAAGTCCCCACCCCTTGTTCCTTCGCCCAGTCCCGCCTGACCCATGACGGGTCGGAGAGGACGTCGGGGACATACACCGTCTCACCTGCCTGGGCCGTCCTGCCGATCATGCCCTGGCCGAAGCGGTACCTCATACCCCTTTTTTTCCGGAGGTCCTGGTAGACGCCTTTCTCTGTTTGCAGGACCAGCTCGTCTCCGTCCACGAGAAAAACGGCCGCGTCCCGCAGGGACAGCGAGTTGAACGCCGAGTCCACGGCGAATTCGAGGACGCGGTCCGGCTCCAGGCTGGTGCCGATGATGTGGGTGAGCTGCTGGAGGGTTTTCAGGCGATCGATCAGCGCCTCGCGCTCGGCTTCCACCCGCCTGCGGTCCGTGAAATCCTCCAGGATCGCGATGGTGCCGGCAGGCTCCCCGCTCCCGCCGGGCAGGAGACTGGTCGAGACCCGCAGGAGAATGGGGGAGCCGTCTTTTTTCCTGCGCTCGACCTCGACCCCTCTCAATACCCGTCCCTCGCCCACTTTCCGGAGGTTCTCCCGGAACTCGTGCATCTTCTCCTCCGGCACGTACGGAAGGAGGCGGCCCACGGCTTCCGCCGCCGTCCATCCCAGCAGGCGCTCCGCCGCGGGATTCCATAGATAGACAATCCCTTCCATGTCCGTCTGGACGATCGGGAGGGGAGAGGACTCGATGAGCGTCTCCAGGGATTCGGTGGTTCTCCGGAGTGCCTCCTCCGTCCGCTTGCGCTCGGTGATGTCCTCGAGAATGGCCAGCACCCCCGCCGGATTTCCGGCCGCGTCGGTGACCGGCGCGCTCGAAATCCGGGTGTGGATGCGGGAGCCATCGTTCCTCTGCAGGGGGATCTCCAGGCCATGCATGGGACGGTCCGTCACCGTTTCCTGGATTCCCTGCAGGAAGCGCTCCAGCGAATCCTCCGGCACGTCCGGGGGAGTGCGTCCGAGCGCCTCCTCGGCCGCCCAGCCGAACGTGTCCTCGGCGGCGGGGTTCCACAGCGCCACGCGGCCTTCGCGGTCCAAGTACATGATGGGAAGGGGCGCCGACCGGATCAATTCATGAAGCATCTGAGACGACTCACTTGCTTTCTGTTCCGCTTCCCGTGTGGCCGTGCGGCTTTCTTCCAGGGCATGGAACTGCCGCCCGATGACGCTCTTGAAGTAAAGATATGATGGAAGGGCGGCGGCTATGGCGAAGGAGATGTTCTCCAGGAATTCATCGGCCACGAAGAAAGAGGAGGGCAACGAACCTTGCAAGAAATGGTGATACGCCCAATGAAGAATGGAAGCGGTCAAGAAAATCAGAAGGGCAAGAAAAAACGCCTGGGCCGATGGGCTGAATGCGGTTCGGTCCCCGCGCGGGGGCAAATGTCCATCGCTTCCCTTTGAGGGTTCCTCCGGCATCGTCTGTTTCCTTTCCGGGCGCTGTCTAAGAAATCCTCCTTCCCCGCTTCCGGGTCAAGGCCCCAGAGGTCGCAACTGATTTGGCCGGCCTTTTTGTCCGCTTGGCAGGCCCCGGCACAGAGATTTCACGCCCCCGCAAAGCCTTGAACTTGCGGAATTTTACGTTTGGGACAAAATTATCTCAATGTGTTCCGGGAGGGTTACTCGTCCGCGTGGGAAATTCTATAAAATGATGCAATTACGCTGGAGCGAATCCACTTTCTCTTACTATAATGCCCGCGTTCCTTGGGTCTTTCGGCGCGGGAATGTAAGCGGGTGAGAAGAATGAAGCGAGTCGATATATATAGGAAAGATCCGAGGGAGAGCGTTTTGGCTTTTGTAATTGACGGCATACGATTTGCTCTCTCTCTCTCTCTCTCTCTCTCTCTCTCTCTCTCTCAATAATAGCCTTGCCTCTTTAATCCGCCCGCCGTTGGGCGGAATCTTTGCGGCG
>JACPUR010000002.1 GCA_016192135.1 Candidatus Tectomicrobia bacterium
ATATCGTTCGGAAAAATCAAGATGGGATTGAGCCGTGCTTAGATAAAATGACTGTTGACGCAATCTTGGCTGGGACCGCTGGCTAGAACTCAAGATTGTTTCAGTAGGATGAGGGCGCCCAGCTTTCCGGTCACTTCCTCCAGCACGGCCCACGGGGCCTTGCACTTCAAAGACACCAAGCGGATCGTCCAATCCAGGCTCTTCACTTGGTCCGCCAGCACCACTCCACTGACAGGCAGATCATCCGGCAAGATGACCTCGAACGGATAGCCCTTCCGCTGGCTTGTGATGGGACAGAGAATCACCAGGGAAGTCTTCTCGTTATACGCTCTCGGGGAAAGAACCAAGGCGGGCCTCTCGCCCGCCTGCTCGCGCCCCGCCTGGGGGTTGAACCGGAACCAGACGATATCGCCCCGGTCGGGGACGTACCTGGCCCTTCTCACCATTCTTCCCGGCCGGCCGCCTCACCCGTGCCAATCTCGGGGTGAATGTTCTCGGGGGTGATGGCCGCCAGGAGATCGGCAAGGACGAACCGGGGCTTCCGGATCAAAAGCCCCTTCCCATTCGGCACGATTTCAACCTGGGTGCCTTCTTTCAACTGACATTCCTCGGCCAACGGGGATGGAATCCGCAAAGCCAGGCTGTTCCCCCATTTGGCCACGGTGGCTTTCATCGCCCGCCCTCCTAGGATATATAATGTATATACGAGCGGCGGGTGTGTCAATCGGAACAGGGCACATCTCGATTAGAATGGCCCTCCCCCTGGCGCTTCAGTTCGCATGATACAATTTTGGGCGAGTTCATCGGACGTCGGGAGGATAGGCAGTGCCCTTCAAAACATGGGTTCATGAGGATAACGGCAAGTGGATTGCGGAGGTGCACAGAATCGGGAGCAATGATCCCACCACAGGGGAAAAGGTGTGGTGGGGCGCCTACGATACTAAGGAGGAAGCCCAGGGCAAGGCAGGGGAAGTTAAACGGGAGAAAGAAGCGCTTGAAAAATGGAAATAGAACACTATCCCCTCCCCGCCTCGGTTGACAGACCCTCCCCAGGCCCCTATAAATAGCCGTTTTCCATGGCTTTCCGGGCCATAGGCCGGCCTGGAAGGCCGCTTTTTCTTTGGGGAAAATGATGTTCGAGGGTTTGCGGGACCGTTTGGGGGCCATTTTCCGGGACATCCGGGGAAAAGGGGCCCTCGGCGAGAAGGAGGTGGAAGCCGTCCTCCGGGAGATCCGGCTCGCCCTCCTCGAGGCCGACGTCAACTTCCGGGTGGCCAAGGACTTCATCGGGAAGGTCCGCGGGGCGGTGGTGGGGGCCGAGCGGGCCATCCATCTGGATCCCTCCCAGCAGGTGGTCAAGGCGGTCCACGCCGAGCTGACCGAGTTGATGGGCCGGCGGGGGGCCACGATCGAGCGCGCCCCCTCGGGGCCCACCATCCTCATGCTGGTGGGGCTCCAGGGCTCGGGCAAGACCACCACCGCCGGCAAGCTGGCCTTGCGCCTCAGGGGGAAGGGGATGCGGGTGCTCCTCGTGCCCGCGGACGTGGCCCGGCCGGCCGCCATCGTCCAGCTCAAGCGCCTGGCCGAGCAGACGGGGGCGGACGCCTTCGACTCCGAGGGCATGAAGGACCCCGTCGCCATCGCCTCCCAGGCCCTCGAGCGCGCCCGGCGCGAGCACTACGACTACTGCATCGTGGACAGCGCGGGCCGGATGCACGCCGACGACGAGCTGATGGAGGAGCTCCGGCGGATGAAGGAGGCCGTCCATCCGCACGAGACGCTCCTCGTGGCCGACGCCATGACGGGCCAGGAGGCGGTGGGGCTGGGCGAGGCGTTCCAGTCCAGGATCGGGCTGACGGGCGTGGTTTTCACCAAGCTGGACGGCGACGCGCGCGGCGGGGCGGCGCTCTCGCTCCGCGCCGTGACGGGCCTGCCCATCAAGCTCGCGGGGATGGGCGAGAAGCTGGACGCCCTGGAGGACTTCCACCCCGACCGCATGGCCTCGCGCATCCTGGGGATGGGGGACGTGCTCTCCCTCATTGAGAAGGCCGAGGCCGCCATCGCCCCCGAGGACGCGCAGGCGATGGCCGAGAGCCTCCAGAAGGGGGCCTTCACCCTGGAGACCATGCGCGACCAGATCGTGCGGATGCGCAAGATGGGCTCGCTCTCGGATTTGCTCTCCATGGTGCCGGGCATGGGCGCCCGGATGAAGGGCATGGAGGTGGACGAGAAGGAGCTGACGCGGACGGTGGCCATCATCGACTCGATGACCCCCCACGAGCGCCGCCGGCCCGACGTCATCAAGGGGAGCCGCCGCCGGCGCATCGCGATGGGGAGCGGGACCCAGGTGCAGGACGTGAACCGCCTTCTGCGCCAGTTCACCCAGATGCAGAGAGTGATGAAGCAGTTTTCCAAGGGCGGTAAGCAGAGCAAGCTGCGCATGATGCGCCAGATGCTCAATTCTTGAGGAGAGAGAACTTGGCCGTGAAAATCCGTCTCGCCCGCGCTGGGATGAAGAAAGCCCCCCGCTACCGGGTGGTCATCCAGGATGAGCGGATGCCCCGGGATGGCCGCTTCATCGAGAGGATCGGCCGCTACGATCCCTCGCGCGAGCCCGCCCTGATCGAGATCGACCAGGAGAAGGCGAAGGAGTGGCTGAGCAAGGGCGCGACCCCCACCCAGACGGTCCGGAACCTCTTCGAGAAGGTCGGCATTCCGGTCTGAGGGCCGAGTCCCCGCGATGAGCCGGCTGGTGGCCGTGGGCGAGGGTATGCGGCCCCAGGGGCTGCGCGGCGCCCTGAGGGTGCGCCCTTGGCTCGAGGACATGAGGGCCTACGGGCGCATCGGCGAGGTCTTCCTCCAGTCCGACCCCGGCCGCAAGCTCGAGATCGAATCCTTCCACCAGGGGGGGAAGGGCAGCGTCGTCTGGAAGTTCCGGGGGGTGGACAGCCCCGAGGCGGCCGACGCGCTCCGCGGGGCGGTCTTCCTGGCGGAGAGGGGGGTCCTGCCGGGCGAGCCCGAGGGGGTGCTCTACTGGGAAGACTTCGAGGGTGCCGAGGCGGTGGACGAGGCGGGGATCCTTTTGGGGCGCTTCGAGGACATGTTCGGCGCGGGGGGGAACGACATCCTGGTCGTGCGCACCCCGGACGAGCGGGAGCTCCTGCTCCCCGCCCTTCGGGAGGTGCTTCTCCGGCGCGAAGGAAACCGCTGGGTGGTGCGCCCGCCCCGGATGGACGAGGCTGGGGAGACGGGCGCGGAAGAGGAGGAGGGCGGGGATGCGCTTTGACGTGCTGACCGTGCTGCCCGGCCTCTTCGAGGGGTTCTTCCGCCAAGGGGTGCTCGGGCGTGCCGTGGAGCGGGGGGTGATCGAGGCCCGCGTGTGGAGCCTCCGGGACTTCGCCGAGGGCGCCTACCGGCAGACGGACGACACCCCCTACGGCGGCGGGGCGGGCATGGTGATGAAGCCCGAGCCCATCGTGCGCGCCGCCGAGGCCATCTCCGCCGAGGGAGGAACCCTCCCCTGGCGGGTGCTCCTGAGCCCCCAGGGCCGCACGTTCGATCAGGCCAAGGCCCGGGAGCTGGCCGGGCGGAGGCGGCTGCTGCTCATCTGCGGCCGCTATGAAGGGATCGACGAGCGGGTGCGGGAGCTGGCCGTGGACGAGGAGCTCTCCATCGGCGACTACGTGCTCTCGGGCGGGGAGGTCCCCGCCATGGCGGTGGCGGACGCCGTGGCCCGGCTCCTCCCCGGCGTCCTAGGCAACGAGGAGTCGGCCCTCCACGAGAGCTTCTCCGAGGGCCTGCTCGACCACCCGCACTACACCCGCCCGCCCGAGTTCCGGGGGCTGCGGGTGCCCGAGGTGCTCTTGACCGGGAACCACGAGGCCATCCGGCGCTGGCGGCGGGAGGCCGCCCTGCGCCGCACCCGGGAGCTCCGGCGGGACCTGTTCGACCGGGCGAAGCTGACCGGGGAGGACCTCCAACTCCTCGAATCCTCTTCCTAGGGCCGCGATGGGCAGCGTCTACGTGGCCCTCGTGCACCATCCGGTGCTGGGGCCCGGGGGGGAGATGGTCACCTCCTCGGTCACGAGCCTGGACATGCACGACCTGGCCCGGGCGGGCCGGACCTATGGTGTCGCGGGCACGTTTGTGGTACACCCTTCCCCTCCCCAGCGGCTGTTCGTGCGCCGGGTTTTGGAGCATTTCCTGAGGGGCCAGGGCCGCGAGCTGAACCCCCAGCGCGGGGAGACGCTCGAGCAGGTGCAGGTCGTCCCCGATCTGGACGCCGCCGTCGAGGCGGTGGAGGCCCGGGAAGGGAGGCGGCCCCTGCTGGCCGCCACATCGGCCCGGGAGGACCCCGCCGCCGTGGGCTACGGGGCGCTCCGGGAGCGGATCGGCCGGGAGGAGGCGCCCATCCTCCTCCTCTTCGGGACGAGCTGGGGGCTGGCCCCGGAGGTGTTCGAAAGGTCGGATATCCGCCTGGCCCCTCTCCGGGGGACGCGGGACGGAGGCTTCAATCACCTGTCGGTCCGCTCGGCGACGGCCGTCGTCCTGGATCGCTTGCTGGGAGCGCGGGAGGAGCCGGAGGGCACCCCGCCTGCGACGTAAAAAGGAGCTTGGCTGTGGACTTGATCGATCGCATTGAGCGCGAAGGCATGCGGAAGGACGTCCCCGACATGGAGCCGGGCGACACCGTGCGCGTCCACGTCAAGATCGTGGAAGGCGACAAGGAGCGCATCCAGGTGTACGAGGGAGTGGTGATCGCGCGCAGCGGATCGGGCCTCAAGGAGCGCTTCCGCGTCCGCAAGATCTCCTACGGCGTGGGCGTGGAGCGCATCTTCCCCGTCCACTCCCCGCGCATCGAGAAGATCGAGGTGGTGAAGAAGGGCCGCGTCCGCCGGGCCAAGCTCTTCTACCTGCGCGAGCGCAAGGGCCGGAAGGCCCAGGTGAAGGAGCGCCGCCGGGTCTGAGCCCGGGCGACACCGCCGTTGAAAGCCCCGGGCCCCGCCCGGGGCTTTTTGTTTTCATGCCGCGTTGACAGGGGGGTGTCCGCCCTCCTAGCCTTCTCTCATCTCGCGGAAATGAGTCTTCGGGGGAACGGCCATGCCGGCCGGAAGGTCTTGCATGCTTGGAGGGAGGGAGCGGGGATGAACGCCCAAGCAGCCCGGGCCGCGGGCCCGCGCCTGGTGGCGCACACGCGCGTGGCGCCGGTGACCGTCATCCGCTTCGAGGAGATGGTACCGGACTGGGGCGAGTACCACGAGTCCCTGCGGGAGGGGAACCACCGGGGCATCTACCGCTACATCGGGGGGCTGCCGGGCCGGAAGCTGCGCGCCCCCCTGCCGGGATGGGAGTTCTCCTGCGGGGTGGTGGTGGCCCCTCCGGGAAACGGAGCGCCCCTGCACGATCACCATGACGAGGAGATCTTCATGGTGTGGGACGGGGAGTTCGAGGTCTTCTGGGAGGCGCCCCGGACGAAGGAGCGGGAGAGCGCCGTCCTGGGCCTCTACGATGCCATCCGCGTGCCCCCCGGCGTGATGCGCGGCTTCCGCAACGCCGGGAAGCGGGACGGCTTCCTCCACTTCATCCACGGCCAGGGCGAGTACCGCTACCCCGTCTACCACGAGAGCGAGCGGGAGGGGCTCCCCGAGGGCGCGCCCACGGCCCCGGCCGTCCCGGAGCCCGCCTACGATCCGGCCACCCAGGTCATCCGCCACAAGGAGGTGCCCTTGAACTGGGGCGTGTACTTCGAGACCCGGCGGCCGGGCCACCGCCGGGGCATTCAGCGCTACGTCGGCGGGATCTCGGGCGAGCGCGACGAGGACGGCCCGCCCCCCGCGCTCCCGGACGGCGAGGTGGGCTTCTCGGTGGCCGAGTGCGGGCACGGCAGCGGCGCGCCGCTCCACGACCACCCCCACGAGGAGATATTCATCCCCCTGGAAGGCAAATGGATCGTCTACTGGCTGGACGAGCGGGACGAGTACCGCCAGGCGCTGCTCGGCCCCTGGGACGCCTGCTGGGTCCCGAGCGGGGTGCAGCGCGGCTACCGCAGCGCCTCGCGCCACGGTGGGAAGCTGCACGTCATCCAGGGGCAGGGGAACTCCCCGCCGCCGCTGTACGCGGAGGACTATTCGTCGTTCAGGGGATAGTCCTCACCCCTCGAGGAACAGCTGCACCTCGCGGAAGAGCGTCTCGCGGCACCACTCGTACTGCGCGAAGTGGGTGGCGCCGCCGAGGATGACGTAGCGCTTGCCCCGGCTGTTCTTGAGGGCGTTGAAGAGGGTCGCCCCGTGCGCGTCCCGGGAGCTGCGGTCGTGGTCCCCGCGGATGAGGAGGACGGGGCAGGCGATGTCCGCGGCGTCGTAGGGGGCCTTGCCCTTCGCCCGGTCGTAGGCGTCCGCCATGGCACCGTTGGGCACCCGGACCGAGGGTGGGCGCCGCTTCCGGCCCTGGGGATCGTAGCGGAGCTGCTCCTTCCACCAGCGGCGGACCACCCGCTCCTCCCGCCATTTCTTGTGCTCCCCCTTGGGGATGCTGCCGTCCCAGCGCTCCCGCTGGCCCGCCTCGGTCACGTAGCGCCAGGCGCCGTTCCGGGGGTTCCAGCGGCCGGGCCGCTTGGGGTCCTCGGCGCGGGCGGCGGCCTCGGGGTCGAGGTAGGCGTAGAAGGGGGCGTAGAGGGCCAGGCGGCGGACGGTGTGCCCGTTGTTCGCGGTGTAGGTGGCGGAGGTGGTGGTGCCCCAGGACCAGCCGAGGAGGTTCATCTGCTCGACGCCGAGGCGCCTGCGGATGAAGCGCACGGCGGCCTCGATGTCGCGCTGGGCGATGAAGCCCCGCGAGGCGGGCGGGACGTTCCCGGGCGGGGCGCTCGTCTCGGGCGGGCGGGTGGAGAGCCCGTAGCCCCGGATGGAGAGGGCGAAGACGTGGAAGCCGCGCCCGGCCATCCAGTCCAGCCAGGAGTAGCCCGGCACGGGGAGATCGTAGGCGACGGGGGCGGGCACGCTCTGGCCGTGGAGGCAGAGGACGGTCGTGGCGGGGTCGGCGCGGCGCTTCCCGCGGAGATGCTTCTCCCGCAGGTGGACCCGGATGCCCGGGTCGAGCGATTCGATGAAATGGTCCTCTTGCACGATGGCGCGAGCGGGCATGGAGGCATCCTTCTCCGGGGGAACGAGGGCGCCATTCTGGCAGAAAGGCGCCCTTTGCCCAAGGGGCGTCATGCCCCTTGAAGCCGGCGGGGGCGCCCGCTATAGTTCCCCTTTCGGACGTCCCGCCCTTCTTGAGCCGGTGCATGTACGCGACCGAGAAGCGCCTGATGAAGCAAGGCTTCGGCCTCATCGCCGGGCTGGACGAGGCGGGCCGGGGGCCGCTGGCCGGCCCCGTCGTGGCCGCCGCCGTGGTGCTCGACCCCCTGGCCCCCATCCGGGGGCTCGCGGACAGCAAGACCCTCACCCCCGAGGAGCGCGAGAGGCTCTTCGCCAAGATCATCCGGCGCGCGCGGGCGGTGGCGGCCGCGGCGGCCGGCCCCCGCGAGATCGAGCGGCGGAACATCCTCCGCGCCTCGCTGTGGGCGATGGCCCGGGCGGTGCGGCGCCTGCGCGTGCGGCCTGACCACCTGCTCGTGGACGGGAACCAGATGGTCCCCATCGCGCTCCCGCAGACCATCGTCGTGTCCGGGGACGCCCAGTGCGCCTGCGTCGCCGCGGCCAGCATCGTGGCCAAGGTGGTTCGCGACCGGCTGATGGAACGGCTGGACGGTTTCTTCCCCTACTACGGCTTCGTCCGCCACAAGGGCTACGCCACCCCGGAGCACCTGGAGGCCCTCCAGCAGCATGGGCCCTGCCGGTTCCACCGGCGCACCTTCCAGGGCGTCCTGCCCGGCCTGCTCCCGGACTAGCGCGTGCGCGAGGGCTCCTGGCGCGGCGGCATGCGCGGCGAGGACGCGGCCTGCCTCTACCTCAAAAAGAACGGCTACCGGATCCTGGCGCGGAACTACCGCGGGCCGAGGTATGAGGTGGACGTCGTGGCCGAGGAGGCGGGGGCGCTGGCGTTCGTCGAGGTGAAGACACGCCGCCCGGGGGAGGAGGAGGGCGCCCTGCTCGCCATCGGGCCCCTCAAGCAGCGGCGCATCACGCACGCGGCCGAGCATTACCTGCTCACCCACCCGGACGCCCGCCGGTTCCCCTGCCGCTTCGACGTGGTGGTCGTCGAGGCCGCGCCCGGCGGGGCGGCCCGGGCCGTCCTCCTGCTGCGGGATGCCTTCCGTTAGCGCCCGTCCCCGCCGAGCCGGGGGGGCGCGCCGATTTCGCTTTTCCGCAGGGTGCCGTGCACGTCCCCGAAGTAGTAGGCCCGCTCGACCGTCGCCGAGACCGGGGTCAGGGCGGGGTTGAACCACACCCGCACCTCGCCGGTCTCCTGCCCGAACAGCTCCTTGGGCACCTTGACGAAGACCAGAAGGCCCGGCTCGCCCGTCCGGCCGTAGGACTTCCGGTAGCTCAGCTCGGTCGCCGGATCGGCCACCCGGACCTCGAAATCCCGGGCGAGGCTCTCGCCTTCCTCCCTCTCCCCTTTGGGGATGTCGTAGGCGGGGAGGGTGACGATGGTGAACCGGCTCCCCTTCTCCAGGGAGCCGAGGGCGCCGCGGCGGAAGTTGAAGAAGGCCGAGAGCAGATCCTCATAGGAGACGCCCGAGGGAATGGGCTCGGAGCCCTTTTCCCGGAGCTTGTCGTTGTAGAAGGTGGCCCACCGCACGGCGCGGCTCTCCGCGTCGATCTCCATCGTGGTCTTGGAGATGTTCTTCCCCCGGTGGATCGCCTTCGTGTACCGGCGGGCGAAGAAGCGGCCGCGCCCGGGGTCGTAGTCCATCTCGCTGATGTATTGATTCTTCCGGTACGAGGTGAGGAAGCCGATGATGCCCCGGGTTTCGGCGACGAGCTCGGCGCGGTAGCCGAGGCGGCTGACGCGCCGGAGCCGGATGGTCCCCTCCGCGACGCTCTTGAGGAAGAAAAAGTCGATGTCGTAGGTGTAGGTCTCCTCCGGCGGCAGCGGCGCCGCCGCGCCGGGGGCGGCCCCCTCCGCCCGGCGGGGCGAGGGAAGGAGGAGAAGCGCGCAGAGAAAGACCGCCGCGATCCGCGGAAGAAGGACGGCCACGGGGATTTCACACCGGCTCATAGATTACGGCGCTACGGGCGCGGAACTTCGGTTTCGTCCAGAGAGTCCACAATGTAGAGGAGCGGGAAATCCTTGAGGGAGATCAGCCGCTCGTCCGAGATCTCGTTTCCGTCCCCGTCGTAGAGGAGCTGGACGATCGGCCGCAGCGGCTGGCCGGGGACCGTCTGCGCCACGCGCCCGATGGCGTTCGAGTTCAGGCGGACCAGGCTGTTCAGCGAAAAGACGGAGAGCTCCTCCAGCATCACCTTGAGCAGCCGCTGGTGGAAGGATGTCTTCTGCGTCTGGATGATCTCCTGGACCGCCTTGTGCGGGAGGAGCCGCTTGCGGTGGGGCCGGTTGTGGGTGAGGGCCTCATAGACGTCGGCCAGCCCGATGATCTTCGCGTACTCCGAGACCTCATTCCCGAGGAGACCCTGGGGATAGCCCCGGCCGTCCTCGCGCTCGTGCTCGTGGTAGAGCGCCTCGCCCAGCCACCGGAAGGGCTCCCCGAAGTTCTCCAGCACGATCCGCAGGCCGTACTCGGGATGCTTGCGGATCTCGTTCATCTCCTCGGGGGCGAGCTTGCCCTCCTTGTGCCGGATGTGCTGGGGCACCCAGCACATGCCGACGTCGTGCAGGAGCGAGGCCACGCCCAGGCGCACCAGCCGCTCGGGCGACCACTTGAGCCCCCGCCCGAGCTTGAGGGCGTAGGTCGCGTGGTTGACCAGGTGGATGGCCAGGGAGTTCGTCGTGTCCTTCTGGCCGACCGCCAGGGAGTAGAGCTGCTCGAGCGCGTTCGGATGCTCCAGGCAGTCGAAGATGATGTCCTCGCCGTCCTCCAGGCTCAGCGGCGTTCCCTTGCCGATGGCCTGGAAGGCGCCGGTCACGTACTCGATGGCCCGCTGGCGCAGGGGGCGGAAGGGGTTCTCGGTCCGCGCGCGCGATGCGGCGCCCGCCTGGGAGGTGAGGTCGTCCCCCCTTTCCGCCCCGGGCTCGGGGCCCATGAGCATGGAGCCGCGCCTGCGCGGCCGGGCCGGCGCCTCCGCCGGAGGGTCCGGGACGGAGGGCGGAGCGGCCGCCGGGCGCTGCGGGCGGCTGGGAATCCCCAGGTCGGGCGGGGCGGCGGCGGTTTCTTCCTCGGGGGCGGTCCGGCCCTGCGGCGCGGCTCCCGGGCCGGGCAGGGCGGGAGGCGCCAGGGGCGCTTCCTCGTCCGCGGGGCGGCGGGGGGGAGCCGGGCGGGGCTGCTGCGGGGGCTGGCGGAAGTCCGCCACCTCGCTCAGGCGGAAGGCCTCCTCCTCGGCCGGCGCCTCCTCGTCGGGGGGCGTCTCCGGCTTGGGGGGCTGCTTCTTCTTGGGGTCCTGGCCCTCCGGCCCTTGCTTGATCAGATCGCTCAGGCGCATGGCGTCAGACTCCTCCTCCCCCGTCCCGCACGACCTTCTCCACCAGCTTGCTGTTGATGAGCGGGACCTTGTAGCTGAACCCCACCAGGAGGCAGAGGTCGCAGAGGTTGACGATTTTCCGGGGCACGCCGCTCGAAACCTGGTAGAGCATCTTGATGGCCTGCTCGGAGAAGATGCTCTTCTCCAGGCCGGCGACCTTGAGGCGGAAGAAGATGAACTTGACCGTCTCCGCGTAATCCAGCGGGCTTAGATGATACTTGATCGATATCCGCTGGCTCAACTGGGGGATTTTCTCGACCCGATCGCGGAGCTCGGGCTGGCCCACCAGGATGAGGGTCAGCAGGAAGCGGTCGTTGAGCTGGAAGTTGAGGAGGAGGCGAAGCTCCTCCATGGTTTCGTCGTCCTTGATGGCCTGGGCCTCGTCGACGATGACGACGGTGGATTTCCCCTCCTGGGCGTTGCTCAGGGTCTTGTTGTTGAGGAGGCGGAGGAGCTCCACCTTGGAGTCCGTGTTCTCCTCCACGTTGAGCTGGTAGAGGATCTCCTTGAGGAAGTCCACCGGGTTGAGGCTCGGGTTGGCCACGATGCCGATGTCGAACTTGTCCTCGGAGAGCTGGCGCACGAAGGCCCGGGTGAGGGTGGTCTTGCCCATCCCCACGTCGCCGGAGAGCATCGCCGCCCCCTTGCGGCCGTGGGCGGCGTAGAGAAGGCGCGTCATGGCCTCCTCGTGCTTGGGCGAGAAGTACAAGAAGTCGGGGTTCGGAAGGTTCTCGAAGGGCGGAACCTTCAGGCCCCAGTAGTCAAGGTACACGCGCCCGCCTCTCCTCTCGCGCCCGAGCCCTCATGGGTTCCGCTCGGCGATCAGCCGCAGCCCGATCAGCGTCAGGTCCGGGTTCACCTCGTCGAAAAGGGCGTCCTGGTCGCCAAGGATGGCGCTCTGCCCGCCGGTGGCCACCACCCGCGTAGAAGCGCCCAATTCGCCCTTCATCCGCTCCACGATCTCCCGCACAAGACCGACGTACCCGTAGAACATCCCCGCCTGGATGCTGTGGACGGTGTTCCGCCCGATGATCGAGGGCGGCTTGATCGGCTCGACGCGCGGGAGGCGGGCCGTCCGGTCCACCAGGGCCTCGATCGCGATGCCGTAGCCGGGCGAGATGGCCCCTCCCAGGTATTCCCCGCGCGCCGAGACGGCGTCGAAGGTGATGGCCGTCCCGAAGTCCACCACGATGAGCGGCCCTCCGTAGAGGTGATGGCCCGCCACGGCGTTGGCGATGCGGTCCGCCCCCACCTCGTGGGGATTGTCGTACTTGATCGCGATGCCCGTGCGAATCCCCGGGCCCACGACCAGGGGCGCCATCCCGAAGTAGCGCCGCGACATCTCCTCCAGCGTGGGGCCCAGGGGGGGCACGACGCTGGAGACGACCACCCGCTTCACCTGCTCCATCCGGTGGCCGCCCAGCCGGAAGAGGCCCTCCATCAAGATGGCCAGCTCGTCCGTCGTCCGCCGGGCCACCGAGCCCAGCCGCCAGCTCGCCTTCAGGTCTTCCCCTTCGAACAGCCCGACGACCGTCTGGGTGTTTCCCACGTCGATGGCCAGGAGACGGCCGCCCGGGTTCACGTTTCCATGACCTCCCCGGCCTCGGCGCGGAGAAGGCGGCCCGCCCCATCCTCGATAAGGAGCCGGCCCTTCGCGTCCAGCCCGGCGATCTTCCCGCGCAGGCTTTCGCCTCCGGCCGAAACCACAGCTTCTTCTCCTAAATTATCACATATTTCCAGCCATCGCTTCCGGATCGGCTCAAAGCCTGTGGCGATGAACACGTTGTACCAGAATCCGATGCGTCTCAAAAGGAGAATGAGAAGATCCTCCGCCTCCGGCACCGCCTTCCCGGCGAGGCGGAGGGAAGTGGAACGCTCCCGGAATTCCGGCGGAAAGGACGCCTCGTCGGCCGAAAGGTTGATGCCCATCCCCGCCACCACGGCGGGAGGAGGCCCCCCCGCCGGCTCGTATTCGCAGAGGATGCCCCCCAGCTTCCGGCGGCCGATCCGCAGATCGTTCGGCCATTTGAGGCCCACGGGGGGGCCCTCCAGGGAGGAGAGCGCCTCGGCGGCGGCCACGCCCGCGGCGAGGGTCAGGAGGCGGGCCTCCTCGGGGGGCCGGGGGGGGCGGAGCAAGACGGAGAAGTAGAGCCCGGCGCCGGGCGGGGAGTGCCAGGCGCGGCCGTGCCGCCCCCGGCCTCGGGACTGGGAGCGGGCGGCGACCACGGCCCCCTCCGGCTCCCCCCGGCGGGCGCGCTCCATCAGGAGGTCGTTCGTCGAGCCCGCCTCGTCCAGCCATTCGATCCGCCAGGCGGGGGCGGGGGGGCCGCATCCGGCCATTCAGCCCTTCAGCTCCAGCAGGCGGGAGAGATGGGCCCGGAGCTTGGCCTCGCGGTCCCGGGACTCGGCGAGGCGGCCCCGGTCCTTCTCGACCACCTCGGCCGGGGCGCGCTCGATGAAGGAGGGATTGGCGAGCTTCTTCTCGAGCGCCTGGATGGAGGAGGCCGCGTCCTTGAGCTGCTTCTCGAGGCGGCGGATCTCCTCGTCAACATCGACCAGCCCCTTGATGGGAACGAATATCTGAGAGCTTCCAGAGACAGCTGAGGCGGACGCCTCTGGGCGTTCTACATCCGGCCCAATAATAATTTCGCCGCCTATCCTGCCAAGACGCTTGAACCATTCCTTTTCATCTAGGACGAGGGTCGCAACTCCAGGTATTTCGTCATGAATCAATAGAGGGATTTCAGTTCCCGGCTGAATGTTCAACTCGCCACGGATGTTGCGGACCTTGTCCTGCAAGTCCATGAGCTTGTTGAACTCTTCCTCGGCAACAGGGTCATCCCACCCTTCCTCGGGCGCGGGCCAGGGGGCCGTGGCGATGCTTTCGCCCTCGCGGCCGGGAAGCTTCTGCCAGATCTCCTCGGTGATGAAGGGGATGATGGGGTGGAGCAGGCGCAGGGTGCGCTCCAGGGCCCGGACGAGGACGGCGCGGCTCGAGTCCCCCTCCGTCCCGCCCAGGAGGGCCGGCTTGATCACCTCGAGGTACCAGTCGCACAGCTCGTGCCAGGTGAAGTGGTAGAGGGCCAGGGCCGCGTCGTTGAAACGGTACTCCGCGAGCGCGGCGTCCACCTTTCGGTTCGCGCCGTTCAGCCGGCTCAGGATCCAGCGGTCGCTGCGGGAGAGCTTCGAGCGCTCGGGCATCGGGGGGGCGCCGCCCGGGAGGTTCATCAGGGTGAAGCGCGCCGCGTTCCAGAGCTTGTTGCAGAAGTTGCGGTAGCCCGCGATGCGCTCCTCCGAGAGGCGGATGTCGCGCCCCTGGGCGGCCATGGCGGTGAGCGTCAGGCGCAGGGAGTCCGCCCCGTACTTCTCGATGATGTCCAGCGGGTCGATGACGTTGCCCCGGGTTTTGCTCATCTTCTGGCCCTGCTCGTCCCGGACGAGGGCGTGGATGTAGACGTCGCGGAAGGGCACCTCGTCCATGAACTTGAGGCCCAGCATGATCATCCGGGCCACCCAGAAGAAGATGATGTCGAAGCCCGTCACGAGCACCGAGGTGGGATAGAAGAACTCCAAGTCCCCGTTGCGCTCGGGCCAGCCGAACGTGGAGAAGGGCCACAGCCCCGAGCTGAACCAGGTGTCCAGCACGTCGGTCTCGCGGCGCAATTTGGGGTTCTTCGGGTCCTCGCGGGAGACGAAGACCTCCCCGGTCTCGTCGTCGTACCAGGCGGGAATCTGGTGCCCCCACCAGATCTGGCGGCTGATGCACCAGTCGCGGATGTTGCGCATCCACTCGAAGTAGGTGGTGTTCCACTGGGAGGGGATGATGCGGATGCGCCCCTCCTCCACCGCCTGGATGGCCTTCTCGGCCAGGGGCTTCATCCGCACGAACCACTGTTTCGAGAGATAAGGCTCCACCACCGTGCCGCAGCGGTAGCACCCGCCGACCGAGTGCCTGTGCGGCTTCACGCCCCGCAGGAGCCCCTGCCTCTCCAGGTCCGCCACGACGCGCTCCCGGGCCTCGAAGCGGTCGAGCCCCTCGTAGGGGCCGCCGTTGCGGTTGATCTTCCCGTCCGGCGTCAGGATGTTCACCTGGGGGAGGCCGTTGCGAAGCCCCGCCTCGAAGTCGTTGGGGTCGTGCGCCGGGGTGACCTTCACCGCGCCCGAGCCGAAGGAGGGGTCCACGTAGGCGTCGGCGATGACGGGGATCTTCCGGTCCAGGAGGGGGAGCCTGAGGTGCTTGCCGACGAGCGCCGCGTAGCGGCTGTCCTCGGGATGGACGGCCACCGCCGTGTCGCCCAGCATGGTTTCGGGCCGGGTGGTGGCGATGGTCAGGCCCTCGCCGCCCTCCCAGAGGGGGTAGTGGACCTCCCAGAGCTTCCCCTCGCGCTCCTCGTGCTCGACCTCGAGGTCCGAGACGGCGGTGCCGCACCGCGGGCACCAGTTCACCAGGTAGTCGCCCCGGTAGATGAGGCCCTCCTCGTAGAGGCGCACGAAGGCCTCGCGCACCGCGCGGGAGAGGCCCTCGTCCATCGTGAAGCGCTCCCGCGCCCAGTCGCAGGAGGCCCCGAGGCGCATGAGCTGGCGGATGATGGTGCCCCCGCTCTCCTCCTTCCACTCCCACACGCGCTCGACGAACTTCTCCCGGCCGAGCTTCTCCCGGCTCAGCCCCTTGGCCGCGAGCTGGCGCTCCACGACGTTCTGGGTGGCGATGCCGGCGTGGTCGGTGCCGGGCATCCAGCAGACGGCGTGGCCGCTCATGCGCTTCCAGCGGACGAGGATGTCCTGGAGCGTGTTGTTCAGGGCGTGGCCCATGTGGAGCGAGCCGGTGACGTTGGGAGGCGGGATGACGATGGAGTAGGGGGGCTTGCCCGCCTCGGGCCGGCCGTGGAAATAGTTTTTCTCGAGCCAGAAGGCGTACCAGCGGTCTTCCGCCGCCTTCGGCTCGTAGCGGGGCTCGAGCACGCTGCTATTCTCCGCGCTTGATTTTCTCGATCTCTCGCAGGACGATTTTTTCCACCAGGTCGGGTAGCTGCCGTACGACGAGCGCCTCGATGTTGCGGATGAGGGCGGGGACGATGGCCTCGACCGTGCGCTCCAGGCTCTGCCTCACGAGAGGCTCCAGGTCCTCTTCCTTGGGGACTCCGGCGTCTCCGGAGGGAGGCCCGGACGGCGGGGCGCCGGCCTTCAGCGGAATGTCCCAGACCGGGGTCTCGCCGCCCGTCTCCTCGTCGGGGAGCGAAAGGTTGGCCTCCATGAGATCGTCCATGTCGAGTTCGGCCCTGGAGGGCGCGGGGGCGGAGGGGTTTCCCTCCCCGGAAACCCCCGAGGCCGCCAGCTCGGCGTCCAGGTCGAGCTCCTCCCCTTCCGGGAGGCTCGCCTCCGGCTCCCGGCGGCCGGGGCCGCCGAAGCCGGCCTCCGCCGCCAAGCCGAGCAGATCGTCGTCGCCGCCGGCCTGATCCGGAGCCGCGGATTCCGGCGCCGGCTTGTTCATCTCGATGTCCCCCGCCCCCGCCAGCTCGCGCGAGAGCTCCTCCTGGATATTCTCGATGCGGGATTCGGCGGCGCGCACGTCGTCTTCGCTGATCCCTCCGCCGGAGAGGAGCTCGGCCTCGAGCTCGGCGAGTTGCGCCTCCGCCGCGCTCGCCTGCCGGTGCGCCAGGTCGGCTAGGTCCCCGTGCGCCTGCGCCGCCTTGGGGGCGGCGTCATCGAGGTCGAGGTCGGCCCATTCCTCGCCCGGCGGAGCCGAGGGGGCGGCCTGAGGGGCGGCCGGGGCGCCCGGCTTCTCCTCGGCCTCCTCGGCGAACAGGTCCTCGAGCTCGCTGTCGTCGAACAGGCGCACGTCCTGCTGCTCCCGGGGGGCCGTCTGCGGGGGAGCGCCCGCCGTCGGGCCCTGGTCGAGCATCTTCTCCGCCTCAAGGAGCAGGCCGCTATCGTCCTGGGCCTGGGGAGGCATCTCCGCCGGTTGCTCGGAACCGCCGGCGAAGAGCGAATCGAGCTCGTGGTCCTCGAACAGGTCGCGGCCCGCCGGGCTCTCCTGCTTGGGAGGCTCGGCGCCCGGCAGGGAGTCTCCCTTGTCCAGGCCGGTGCGCGCCAGGACGCGCCCCACCTCGGCCAGCAGGCGCTCGGGCTCGAAGGGCTTGATCAGCACGGCGGTGGCACCCGCCTGGCGCGCCTCGCCCTCGCTCATGCGGGACTTGGCGCTCGTGAGCAGGAGGACCGGCGTCTCTCCCAGATCCCCTTCCTGGCGGAGGCGGCGGCAGATCTCGGCCCCGCCCCCTCCCTTCATCTCCGCGCTCGCCACCACGATGTCGGGCTTCACGGTCCGCGCCATGGCGAGGGCCTGCTCGGGCGTTTCCGCGGCGTGGATGGAGAAATCCTGCCCCTCGAAGGTGAGTTCCACCACCCGGTGAATGAGCGGGCTGTCGTCCACGAGGAGCAGGTTAGCCATGCATTCCACTCTCCACCCGGAGCCCAAGCGCATGATACCGGATGGAGGAAAAGGGGCGGATCCGCACCCCAGACGCGCCATCTGCCCCTGGGCGGACGCAGAGAGTGAAGGAAATCATGCCATTAGGGGAGAGTGGGGTCAACCGTTTCCTTTGGTCTCGCCTGGTGGCGGGCGATGGCCGCCAGGTGCTCCTGATACGTCCGCGAGAAGGCGTGCCCGCCCGTCCGGGTGGCCACGAAGTAGAGGTAGTCCACGTCGGCCGGGTGGAGGGCCGCCTCGATGGAGGCGAGGCCGGGGCTGGCGATGGGGCCGGGGGGGAGGCCCCGGCGGACGTAGGTGTTGTAGGGGGAGCCGTACCCGAGGTCCCGCCGGAGGAGGGGCCGGTCCAGCCGGGGCAGGGCATAGAGGACGGTCGGGTCGCTCTGGAGCGGCATCTTCTTCTTGAGGCGGTTCCAGAAGACGGCTGCCACCAGGGGCCGCTCGGAGGCCAGGGGGGTTTCCTTCTCGACGATGGAGGCCAGCGTGAGTACCTGATGGAGGCTGAGCCCCAGCCGCTCCACGCGCTCCCGGTGCCCCGGGCCGAGCTTGCGGTTCAGGTTCTGCGCCATGGCGAGGAGGATGTCGCGGGGCGGCGTGCCGAGAGGGAACCGGTAGGTGTCCGGGAAGAGGTAGCCCTCGAGGGAGCCTCCCCCGGCCTCCGCCCGCGCGACCACGGCGGGGTCGCGGGCGATCTCGAGGAAGGCCTCCCGGGGGCCCAGGCCGGCGCGCTCGGCCGCCTCAGCGATCTCGCGGAGGCTGTACCCCTCGGGGATGGTCACGGTCCGCTGGGCCACCCGGCCCTCGATCAGGGCGCGGTAGATGGCGCGCGGCGTCATCGAGGGGCTGAACTCGTAGTGGCCGGCCCGGAGGCCGCGGGCGCCGCCCCGGAGGCGGGCCTGGAGCTGGAAGGCCAGCGGGTGGCGGAGGAGCCCCTGCGCGCCCAGCTCTCCGGATATCTGGCGCACGCCCTTTCCGGGGTGCACCCGGACGAGGAGGAGGCCCTGCCTTGCGGGGTCGAGGGGGCGATCGAAGTCGCGCCGGAGATAGGCGGCCGGGGCGGAGACCGCCAGGAGCGCGAGGACGAGGACGGGCGCCCGGCGCCGCCAAGCGGGAGGAGGAGCCGTCTCGGGAGGGCCGGGCGCGGGCGCGTCGCTCATGGCCGGGAGGCGGCGGCGCGGCGGCGGTCCAGGTAGCCCTGGAGGATGAGCTGGGCGGCCATCATGTCGCGCCGTTCGGCCCTGCGGCTGGGCTTCACCTGCATTTCGGCCAGGGCCTGGTCGGCGTGCGCGGTGCTCAGGCGCTCGTCCCACCCCTGGACGGGCACAGGGAGGCTGCGGCGCAGCAGGGCGATGAAGCGGCGGGTCCGCTTCGTCTGGGCGGAGTCCGCGCCCGAGAGGCCGAGCGGGACGCCCACCACGACGCGCTCCACCTCGTGAGGCTCCAGGAGGAGCCCGATCGCCCCGGCCAGCCCGGCGTCGTCCCGGCGCTCGACCTGGGCGAGTGGTTGGGCGGTGAGGCCGAGCGGGTCGCTCAGGGCGAGCCCCACCCGCCTCTCGCCGTAGTCCACCCCGAGGATGCGGCCCTGGCTCATTTCGAGGGCTTGAACTCTTGCCGGGAGGGGTTGTCGAGCGTGATGCGGAAGCGCTCGAGGGTGGCGTGCGTCGTCCGGTTCAGCGTGGCGAGGCTCTTGTTGTAGTCCACCACCGCGCGCGTCTCCTCGGTGAGGGCGTTGGCCAGCCGCTCCTGGTCCTCCAGGATGTCGCGGCTGGTCGAGAGCCCGACGCTGAATTTCTTCTCGGTCGCGGCCAGGCGCTCCTCGGCGAGCCGGCGGGCGACCTGGGTTGCCTCGACGCGCTTCTCGTCCGAGCGCACGCGGCGGACCGACCGGCGCACCTCCTCCAGGATGGTCTGCTCCAGCTGGTCGAAGGAGGCCCCGGCCTGGGAGAGCTGGAGGCGGCTCTTCTCCAGGTTGGCCTCGGCGTCCCGGTTGCCGAGGGGGTAGCGGAAGGAGAGGCCGCCCGTGAGGGAGTAGCCCTTGTTGCCCGACATGCGGTCGATGGCGTCGCCGAAGGTGCCCTTCAATCCCTGGTTGCCGGCGCTGGCGATGGCATCGAACTGGGGGAGCAGGTTCTGCCGGGCGCGGGCGAGCTCGATCTTGCGTTTCTCGATCTCGGCGCGGGAGTTCTCGAGGTCGGAGCGCTTCCGCAGGGCGTCCAGGGCGAGCGCCATCTCGTCCAGCCGCACGGGGGCGTAGGCTACCTTCTCGGAGGGGACGAGCTGGATGGACCAGGAGGGGAGGTCGGAGGTGATGTTGAGGAGCTTCTTGAGGGCGTCCTCCTTCTCCTGCACGTCGCGCTCGGCGGCGATGAGGTCCACCTCCCGGGAGGCCACGGTGGCCTCGGCCTCGGTGATCTCGATGGGGGCGAGGGTGCCCACCTCCACCTGGATGCGGTTGCGGCGGAGGAGGTCCCTCGCGAGGTCCACGGCCTTGCGGCGGAACTCCAGGTTCGCCATGGCGAACACCAGGTCGTAGTAGGACTGCTGCACCTGATCCACCACCTCGAGGATCCGCCCGCGGTAGCTCTGAAGCGACTGGCCGCGGGTCACCCCGGCCAGCCGGATGTTGGCCTCGTTCACGTCAATCCCGAAGTTCTTGAGCAGCGGCTGGGTGATGCTCAGGGTCGTCGTGGGTTCATGGCTGGGGGCGAAGAGGACGTTCCCGGAGTTGGAGGTGGTGCGGATCGTCTCGAAGGTGAGGGAGACATCCGCCCCGGTGATGAACTTCTTTGCCAGGCCCGCCGACACGTTCTGGGTGCTGAGGCTGTTTTGGCCCCCGGCGAAGAAACGGCTGTTGCTGTCCAGCTCGGATCGGGTGGTGGTGCCCTCGGCGAAGAGGGCGGGGTCGAACACCGCCTCCTGCTGGGTCACCTCGGTCTCCCGGATGCGCGGGTTGTGGGCCTCGATGGTGATATCGAAGTTCCGCGCCAGGGCCAGGCTGACCGCTTCCTGGATGGTCAAACCCACCCGGGGGCCCTTGACCGCGGGGAGAGGGACGGGGATCTGGGGGCGGTCGAAGATCATTCTCTGCACGGGGGCCTCGGCGGCCCTCCCCGTCCCGGCTGTGAGGAGCAGCATGGCGAAGCCGGCAACCGACAATTGCAGCAGTTCGCGCGGATTCATGGTCTTCCATCCACCCTGGAAAGGAAAAGCCGGGGCCCCGAAAGCGGCAAATGAAACCAGCGGTTCAGCATTTAGACCCGGCCGGGTTCCCGGCCGTGCGGGAGGCGGGTCCGGATCGGGCTCATACTACTGAAAGGGATCGGGGGGCGCAATGGAATCTCCCCTGGACGCGGGTTTTCCGCCGATCGGGCGCCTTTCGCTTTCTTGCGGGTGCCGTCCCCCCTCTGCTAGTAGATATATCCGGTTCCAAGCGTGCGGCGGGCCTATCGCGAGGTGACACCCATTGGATGTCTTCCGGAGCGTCTCATCCTACCCGGCGGGCGAGGCGCGGACCGTCCTCACCATCGGCAACTTCGATGGAGTCCACCTGGCCCACCGGGAGATCTGCCGCATCATCCGGGCCGAGGCCGCGCGCCGGGGGGCGCGGAGCGCCGTCCTCACCTTCGAGCCCCACCCCCTGAGCGTGGTGGCGCCGGAGCGCCGCCCCGCGCTGATGACCTCCCTCGACGAGAAGCTGGCCCGCCTGGAGGCCCAGGAGGTGGACGCCGTGGTGGTCCATCCTTTCACGCCCGAGATGGCCCGGACGCCGGCCGAGGAGTTCATCCGCCGCCTGCTGCACGAGGGCCTCCGGGCCGAGCGGGTGGTGGTGGGCTTCAACTTCCGCTTCGGCAGGGGCCGGGCGGGGGACGTCGATTTGCTCCGCGCCGAGGGGAAGAAGCTGGGCTTCGAGACCCAGACGCTCGAGCCCTTCATGTTCGAGGGGCGCCGGGTGAGCAGCACCGGGATCCGCCGCCTGCTGGCCGCGGGCGAGGTCGAGGAGGCGGCCAGGCTCCTCGGGCAGCCCCACCTGATCGCCGGCCCCGTCATCCCGGGCGAGGGGCGGGGGCGGATGATCGGGATCCCGACCGCCAACCTGGCTCCCCCTCCCGTCCTCGTACCCGCCGACGGCGTCTACGCCTGCTGGGCCCGGCTCGGGAGCCGCGGCGCCCGCCGCCTGCCCGCGGTGACCAACATCGGGAACCGGCCCACCTTCGAGGGCGCCCGCCGCTCCATCGAGACCCACCTCCTCGAGGGCGGGGACGACCTCTACGGCGCGGAGCTCCGGCTCGAGTTCGTCTGCCGCCTCCGGGAGGAGCGCAAGTTCCCGGGCCCCGAGGCCCTCGTCGCCCAGATAAGGAAAGACATCGAGGAGGGCAGGCGGAGGCTGGAGGGAATGCACTAGCACTTCTATTCAGGCGGGTCCCACTCTCCTCGCTCGCCCGGAAAGCCTCCCAAGGTTTTCCCCCTCCCCCCGGGAGGGGGTAGGGGGAGGGAAGCCACAGGATGGCTTTTCCCCCACCCCAGCCCTCCCCCGGAGGGGGAGGGGGCTCTCCAGTCTAGCAACGGTTCATGGGGCGACCGGCCAATCGCCCCTCCCGTTAGAAACCCATTCCTCTCCGGGGCGATGTAGGGGCGTATGGCCATACGCCCCTACGCACCTCGTCGCACCATTGACATCGTAGAGGCCGCCCCTACATCCCTCCCCGCATCCCTTCCCAGAGAAAAAACCCCCCGAAGCCGAGGACGGCCGCCCCGCAGCCCCACTCGATCCAGCGCCAGCCTCCGGGGCCCAGGGCCCCTCCGCCCCGGTGGGCCATCCCGGAGAGGAAGGCCCCCCAGGCGAAGTCGCACACGAGGTGGAGGGCGATCATCGCGGCCAGCGCCCCCGCCCCGCCGAGGGCCCGGGCGCGCGCGATGAGGGCCGTCCCCACCGTCAGCCACCACAGCAGCCAGTAGGGGTTGAAGGCCGTCATGGCGGCCCCGGCGATGAGGGTGGCGCGCTGGCCGGAATTCGCCGCCTGCTCGGCGGGCCCGGCGGGCCGGGCGCGGATCATCCCCGCGCCCATCCAGAGGAGGAAGAGCCCTCCCAGGAGCGAGACTCCCCGGCGCGCGCCGGAGGCTTCAAGGAGGGGCTGGAGGCCCCCCCAGAGCAGGAGGATGAGGGGCGCCTCCGCGAGCGCGTGGCCCGCGTTGGCCCAGAGGCCCGCCCAGGGGCTTTGGCGGCCCCGGGCGAGGATGAGGGCGCTCAGGGGGCCGGGGGACATCACCCCGGTCAGGGACACCCCGGCCACCACCCCCAGGAAGGCGAGCCAGTCCACTGCCCCGGCTCAGCCGCCGGCCTGGGCGAGGAGGCGGCGCAGGCGCGCCGCGTCGAGGCGGTACTTGAAGGCCTTGGCCTCGCCCAGGAAGGCGACGGGCACCTCCTCCCCGTGGCGGGCGGCGAGGGCGGGATCCGTGTCCACGTCGATTTCTTCAATCGGAAGATTCGGGAACTCGGCCCGGAGGGCCTCCTTGGCCTCCTCGCAGAGGTGGCACTGCCGCCGGGTGTAGAGGGTGAGGACGGGGCTTTGCGGGTTCATTTGGCCTCCCCAATCCGGCAGCGGGCCGCGATCCTAGCGCGAAGGGCCCCGCCGCGCACCCCCGCCGCCCGGAAATCCGCGCCTGTCTTGACAATCCCCGCCCCCCCGGATACAAGAATCCTTCGTTCCGGGCCGGAGTGGCGGAACTGGTAGACGCGCTAGATTCAGGGTCTAGTGGCCTTCGGGTCGTGGAGGTTCAAGTCCTCTCTCCGGCACCATTTGAACCGACGTGGGGCCGGGACGCTCGTCTTCCGGCCCCTTGTCCTTTCAGCGTGCGGCTCCCCCCCCGGCTCCGCGCCCCGCCGGAAGGGCCCGGATGCGGCCCCGTCCCCGGAGGTGTAGCTTCGGGAGGGGGGGGCCCCCATTGATGCCATGCGCCGCGCCTGCCTTTGGGTCGGGCGGGCTTTGAGGAGGTCCCATGAAGGTGGTCCAGGGCAGGCTCTCGAACGGCATCCGGGTGGTCACGACCGAGCGGCCCGACACCCGGGCCGTGGCCTTCCACATCTACTTCGGCTGCGGCGGGCGCCACGAGCGCGACGAGGTGGTGGGCGTCTCCCACGCCCTCGAGCACATGGTCTTCAAGGGCACCCCCACCCGCACCACCCTCGACATCGCCCGCGAGATGGAGGGCAACGGCGCCTCCATCAACGCGAACACCGCGGCCGAGCGCACCTGCTACCACTTCACCTCCCCGGCCGAGTCCTTCCCCAAGGTCCTCGAGGTGTACGCCGACGCCGTGAACAACTGCCTCCTCGACCTCGAGGAGTGGCACCGCGAGCGCAAGGTGATCCTCGAGGAGCTCAAGATGTACGAGGACATGCCGCGCCTGTGGGTCTCGGACATGCTCGAGACCCACATCTTCAACCTCCAGATGGGCGTCATCGGCAGCCGCGAGACCATCGGCGCCATCGAGCCCGAGCACATGCGCGACCTCATCGAGCGCTGGTACAGCCCCGGGAACACCGTCGTCTCGGTGGCGGGGGGCGTCACCCACGATCAGGTGATGGAGCTCTCCGAGCGCCACTTCGGCGGTCGCAAGGGGAGCGCCGCGGCCTGCATGTGGCCCCCCGTCCCCTCCAAAAGCCAAAAGCGCATCGTGGAGCAGGCGCGCCAGACCGACCAGGTGAACCTCGCCATCGGCTTCCGCACCTTCGGCCTCGACCACCCCGACGGCCCCGCGCTGCGCGTGGCCTGCAACATCCTCGGCGGCAAGATGAGCAGCCGCCTCTTCACCGAGGTGCGCGAGAAGCGCGGCCTGGCCTACAGCGTGGGCGCCAGCCCCCACCGCTACACCGACGCGGGCTTCGTCGAGCTGAAGGCGGGCGTCGCCCTGGAGAAGGCGCGCGAGGCCACCCAGGTCATCCTCGCCGAGGCCGCGAAGCTCAAGGACGAGCCCGTGGGGGATCAGGAGCTCGGCGAGGCCAAGCGCCACCTGCGGGGCAACCTCCAGATCCACGAGAGCTCCGAGTACTTCGCCGGGAGGAGCGGCTCGAACCTCCTCCTGCGCGGCAAGCTCTACCCGGTCGAGGAGGAGCTGGCCGACATCGGCTCGGTGACCTCCGCCGACATCGCCCGCGTCGCCCGGGACGTCTTCCGCCCCGAGAAGCTCACCCTCGCCGTCATCGCCGAGAAGCCCCTCGGCGCCGAGCTCGAGCCCGCCCTCCAGGTGTAGGGGCGGGGCGCTCCGCTTCCCGGGACCCCGAAGCGCCGGGCCTTCCTCGTGGCCGGACGAGGGACATTCTTAGGGTCTTTTCCCGTTACTAAGCGTTACTTCGCGTGACGCCCGCCTTGGGCCCGCGGTCGGACCGCCCCGTTTTTTGATGGGCTTTTTCCCTCAATTTCCCTCAATATCCGTGACGACCCTCCCTTGAATATCCTTTTTGCCCGGTTCGGCGGCCCCCGGCGGGGAAACCGGCGCCGGGCGCACCCCGCCCGGAGGGAATGTAGGCCCTGGGAGGGGAAAGCCACTTACACCAATTTCCGCCATTTTCGCGCTGGTTCATGGATGGGAGGGAAATCTTGGAATCGGAGAGAAAGCCTTGGGTTGCGGGAATATGGCGAAATGACCATAATCAGGCATGCTTGGCACAGTGCCGAAGCCCCTGGAATGGGTCGGGTCGAGCAAGAAGGATTTGAAGGCATTTCCGGGCGCCGCCCAGGATCATATCGGCTTCGCCCTGTATCAGGCCCAAATCGGCCTGAAACACCGGGACACGAAGCCATTGAAGGGGTTTGGCCCGGGGGTGCTGGAGGTGGTGACGGATGCCGGCTCGGATACCTACCGCACGGTGTATACCCTTCGGTTCCGGGAGGCGGTGTATGTGTTGCACGCTTTCCAGAAGAAGTCGAAGCGGGGGATTGCCACGCCGCAAACCGATATCGAACTGGTGAGGCGCAGGCTGAGGCTGGCGGAGCGGCATTACCGGTCGGCCTACGGAAAGGAAGGATCGGGCAAATGAGCGCGAGACGAAACGCCAAGGTGGAGCGCGGCTCCGGGAACGTTTTCGCCGATCTCGGGCGGCCGGACGCCGAGGCCCATCTGCTGAAGGCGGAGCTGGTCGCCCAAATCGACCAGATCATCCGCCAGCGCCGCATGACCCAGGCGCGGGCGGCGAAACTCTTGGGAATCTCCCAGCCCGACGTGTCGCGCCTGTTGAGGGGCCACTTCCGCAGCTATTCGATGGACCGCTTGCTGCGCTTTCTGACCGTCCTGGGGAGGGATGTCGAAATCCTGATCCGCAGAAGGCCCCGCGCCCGCCGCCAGGGCAAGGTGACCATCGAGGCGGCCTGACGTCCGATGCCATTCTCATCCCACTCCTGCGAACTCTGCCCGGCAGCGGGCGGGAGGTTGGCGGGGCTTCGGGGCGGATGAGGACACGGGGGGCTCTAAGGCGGCGGGGTAAGCGCGCAGTTCGTTCAGTTGTTCGATTCTTTTTGTTCCTCCGTGATGAAATTTTTCACGTCCCACCTGTTAAGGACAGCGACGATTTCCCGATTCCGATATAGTTCGTACTTGTACTGATCGTGCTCGATACGTGTGACATCTGAAAATTCATATTCCTCCCCCTTGTGCATCTCGACCTTCACTTTCTTGGTAGCGCTCATTGGACCATCTCCTTTGCTGGATTCTTGCTTTGCCACGTCAGGCTCATGCGTTAAGATTTCAAGCGGAATTCCCAAGCCACGATGGAGCGCCCGGATCATTTGCAGCGTGAGTCCCCGCTTGCCGCTCAGCACTTCCGACACCTTACTTCTACTCCCGATATAGGGGACGAGGTCCTTCTGCCTCAGCCCCTGCTCCTCCATCCGGACCAAGATGGCCTCGATAGCCGTGGGCTTCTCGATGGGGAAGTGCTTCTTCTCGTAGTCCTCGACGAGGGTGGCGAGGAGTTCGAGGCGATCCCCCTCGGGCGTGCTCGGGGCCGGATCAAGAGCCACCAGGCGTTCCACCTCGGCGAGGAAGGCCTTGTGATCCTCTTCGGTCTTGATCAGGCGCGGTTCCATCTCATTCCCTTCTAGCGAACCATGACAAAAGGCCGGGATTTTCACCCCAGCCTCTAATTGTAACGGAAAGAGGTTTTGAATCTACTCCCTTCTAATCCCGTGCCCGCGGAGGACGAGGACGAGGGTCTCCTCGCCGGCGATGCCGAAGTCGTTGTCGTTGATGAGCAGAAGGGAGCCGTCCCCGAGGAAGGCCATGCCCTCGATCTTGCCGGGGGCCTCGGGGTGATCGGCGGAGTCCCAGCGCAGGGTCTTGCGGACGGGGATGACGCCAGCCGCCGCGAGGTCGTCCGACTGCTCGAGGGTGGGCCGCGCCGCGGGGTCGTCCCACTTGGAGCCCAGGATGTCCGTGGCGCCGCGCAGGTCCGCCTCGTGGAGCTTGGTGGTCTTGTCGGTGCGCTCGAGGACGAGGAGGCGGTCCGGGCCCAGGGCGTGGGCCTCGCTGACGCGGATGACGGCCGGGCTCTCGGAGGGGTCCTTGCGGAAGGTCCGCGGGTCGTCGAGCCGGTAGACGTACTGGCCAACGACCTTCCCGGCCCGGAGGTCGAACTTGAGGATGCGGGTGTTCCTGGATCGGGCGAAGGCCCGGGCGTCGGGGTTGGCGAGGGGGCTCTGGAGCATGAAGTAGAGGAAGCGCTCGTCCGGGGAGAGGGCCATGGATTCGATGCCCCGGTTGCCCTGCCGCCGCGCGAGGATGGCCGGGAGCCCCCCCTCGACGGGGTAGTTGGCCCCGGCGAAGTCCCGCTCGCTCCCGGCCGGGACGATGCGCTTGAGGACCCGGCCGTCCGGGCCGGCGTGCAGGATGCTCGGGGCGTTCTCCTCCCCGATCCAGAAGGTGCCGTCCCGGAGCCTGACGAGGCCCTCGGCGTCCACGGCGCCCGGATCGGGGGGCAGGGGGTTCCCCCGGCCGTCCACGGCGTTCTCGGCCGCCGCCGCGGTCAAGGGGTTCGGGAGCCCGGTGAGGGGGCGGCCGTCCCGGTCCTTGAGGGGGATGACGCCGGCCAGGGAGAAGGTGCCGTCCTCCCGCAGGAGGATGCGGTAGATGGAGGGGCGGTAGTCCGGCACCGGGTAGATGCGGACGTCCCGGCCCTTGCAGAGCTTCTCCATTTCCAGGCCGGTGACCGCTTTCACCTCGCCGCAGGCGAAGTTGGGGCCGCGGTCGCCCAGGCCGTGGAACTCGTTGGGCGGGTCCTGGGGGTGGCGGAAGGCGGCGCTGCCCACCCCGTGGGTGAAACGGAGGCTCTTCCCGCCCTCCCAGGCGTAGGTCTTGAGCTCCAGCCCGGGATCCTGGCTCTTGTAGATGGTGATCGTCCCGGCGGCCTGGGCGGGGAGGGCGGCGGCGAGGGCGAGGGCCGCCGCGGCGAGGCCTAATCGGAGTCGGCTCATGCGCGGTTCTCCAGAGTGGGGGTGGCTTCTCCGCCGGGGGAGCGAGCGTACCCTCGAATATAGCCGGTCTCCGCGGCAATTTGGATGCGTCTGTGCGCAGGTTTCGAGACGGAAATGACGAGGGCGAACCCAAGGACCGGGATATTATTCTCCGGCCATTCGATTGCGAACGGAAAGAATCGCGCGGCCTGGCCGGTCAGGCTGGCTTGTTGGCCTGCTTGAAGCTGCGGTAATGGGGGCAGGGCTGGAAGCCGTTCTCCCATTTGCAGAAGCTGCGGAGAAGCTCGGGCTGGGGCTGGAAAAACTTCCCGGCGGCGGGGTCGAAGCACAGATGCCCGCCCTCTTTCGAGCGGATCCCGAACGGGCACATGTCGTACTTGGCCGTGAGCGAGGGCATGTTCCGTCTCAAGATGTCCCGGTCGATGTAGAAGATCAGCGCGTTCTTTCCGGCGCGGGCGGTGGCGCCCCTCGCCAGGGAGATCGTCCCGAAGACCACGCCCGGTTCGATCTGGAACGCCTTCCCGCCGTTCGCCTGGAAGATGATCTCGCCGGTGACCAGGAGGCAGAGGCAGTCGCCGCCCTCGGCCGGGCACGTGAGGGTTTCCCCCTCGTCGAAGGTCTTGCTCCTGGAGAAGCGAAGGAAAAGGAGGGCCTCGTCCTCGCGCATGTTGCGGAAGAACCGGAGGTTCCGCTGGAGCTTCTGAATCACGGTGCGAAGCTCGGGTGTCAGTCCCGCGAAAGTGCGGTTCTCGAACGCCACCTTGCGGACGAAGAGGGTTTCCCGCTCAAGCCGGAGATCGCGCGTGTCCTGCCCGTTCATGCTTTCCTCTCTTTTCCTTCGCCGGGCCTGGGGGATAGCCCCTCTCCGTTCCTCTGCATGAGCCCCGGGGCGCTTGCCGCCTGATTTTCCTGGAAGTGGGGGCACTTCGCATGGGCGAAGAGGCAGAATTTCGCCTGCCAGCCGGCCGGGACCGGCGTGAAGGGCCGCATGATCGCGCGGAAGAAGCCCCGCTTCAGGGACGGGCGCCCGTGGCAGACGTTCCGCGAGGACGGGTAGCTTCGCACGCCGTCGGCTCCCTGGAGGTCCCCGAGGTAGGGGCAATGGCGGGGAGGCTTGATGTCCAGGTTCATATTTTCCCCGCGGACTCCTCCCGGCGGACGCCCACGCCCCAAAAGGGCTCTTCCCAGATCCCCCGGGAGGGGCTCTTTCTCTCTGAGCCTGCGGTTATGAGCCCCTGGATCGCCTGTACGCCAGAATTAACATGCGCTTATCATTTTTATTCCCTGACATTTTTGTCCAAGAGAACCGGCTTTAAGAGTTTCGAAATATAAGGGCATATGCCAGCAAAAAGCCGGGGCTTTCGCCCCGGCTTTTTGGATTTTCGCTCTTGCGATGCGCTAGTCGCGCGAGCTCCCGAGGAGCTGGGTGAGGTAGATGAACATCAGCACGAAGTCGAGGTAGAGCTCGAGCGCGGCCATGACGGCGGCGCGGCGGCCGGTCTCGCTGTCCGTGTCCTGCGACATGGCGTAGTCCTTCATCTTCTGGGTGTCCCAGGCGGTCAGGCCCGCGAAGATGAGAACGCCGATGGCGCTGATGGCGAAGTGCACCCCCGGGCTCTGGAGGAAGATGTTGACCACCGAGGCGATGACGAGCCCGATCACCCCGACCATGCAGAAGCTGCCGACGGCCGAGAGGTCGCGCTTGGTGGCGAAGGCGAACAGGGTGAGGCCGCCGAAGGCGCCCGCCGTGACGAAGAACGCCTGGGCCACCGACTCCCCGGTGAAGCGCAGGAGGAGGGTCGAGACGGTCACGCCCAGCGAGGCGCTGTAGAGCAGGAAGAGGAGGCTCCCCGCGCCCGCTCCCTGGCTCCGCATGACGGGCCGGATGGCGAGGACGAGGCCGATCTGGACCAGGAAGACGACGAGGAACCCGAGCGGATTGCCGAAGATCAAGCGGATGGCGGCGGGGCTCCCGGCGATGTACCAGGCGGTCAGGCCCGTGACGACGAGGCCGGCCGTCATCCAGCCGTAGACGCGTTGCATGAAGGCCGCGGCGTCGGCGGCGAGCACCCGCTGGCCGGTGGCCTGGGCGAATTGCTGCGAGCGCATGTGCGTACCTCCCGAATGTGAGCCGGTCCCCTCTGGCCGGCGGCGTCCGGCCGGGCGATAGGCGCTCGCCCCAGCGGACCAATAAAGTGTACCGCAAGGGGCGGCCCCCTGGCGAGGGGCAAAAAACAAGAGCGGACCGGCCTTTCTCGCCGGGGAGAGAAGGGGGTAGATTGGTGATGCGCGAACGGATGCATGGGTAACGAGCACCCTCCCCCTGAATTCTGGGGTCCCCCAAGCGGCGAGCCGCTTGGGGCGGGGGGGGAGGGTGGGGAGGGAGAAACCTCGCCGGGAATCTTCCCCCCCCTGCGCGGGCCGAAGCCTTTACGCCTTCGCGAAGTTCGCTCCCGCGGGCGAAGGCCCGGAGGGGAGAAGCCAAAGCGAGCCGCTCTTGTTCGGGGACCCGGGGCGGCGTGACGTGGAATGCTGAAGGGGCCACTCCTTGCGCCAGCCCATCCTTCTCCTCGTCCTGGGCGGGGCGGCCGACCGGGCCTGCCCCTCCCTGGGGGGCCGCACGCCGCTCCTCTACGCGCGCACCCCGAACCTGGACGAGTTCGCCCACCACGCCCAGTGCGGGGTGGCGGAGGTCCTCGGGCCCGGGGCGGCGCCCTCGGCCGACCTCGCGCACCTGGCCTTCCTCGGCTACGGCGCGCGCGAGCACCACCCGGGCCGCGCCTTCCTGGAGGCGCTGGGCGAGGGGCTGGACCCCCTGCCGGACGAGGTCGTGCTGAGGGCGCGCCTCGCCCTCGTCCAGGTGCGGCGGATGCGCCTCGTGACCTTCGACCGCGCCCCCGTCCTCCCCGAGGAGGACGCCCGGCGGATGGCCGAGGCCGCCGCCCGCTGGGAGGACGAAGCCTTCCGCGTCCGCCTCGTCCCCACGGGAGGAGGGGAGGGGCTCCTCTTCCTCCGGACGGCGGAGGGCGAGGCGGCCTCGCCCCACCTGCGGGACTCGGACCCCTTCGCCGCGGGGCGGGACCTGCGCCGGCCCTCGCCCGAGCCGGACGCGCCGGATCCTCCGGCCGCCCGGCGCACCGCCCACGCCCTGGCCGAGTATCTTCTGTGGGCCTACCGGGCCCTGAACGGGCTGGATATAGCGGCCGTGCGCGAGGCCCGCGCGCGGGGGCTGCGCTGGGCGCTCCTCTCGCGGGGGGCGGGGCGGTGGCGGCGCGTGCCGCCCTTCGCCGGGTGGACGGGGCTTCAGGGGGGCATCCTGGCCTCGGAGCCCGCGCTGCGGGGGCTGGGCCGCTTCCTGGGGCTGCGCTGGATCGAGCCCCCGGCCCGGCCCGACCCGGCCGATCAGATGGAGGCCGCCATCGCGGCGGGGCGGGCGGGACTGGGGGCGGGGCTGGACTTCGTCCTCGTCCACGCCCCGGGGCCGGAACGGGCCGCGGCGGAGGGCGTCCAGGCGAAGGCGCGGGCGCTCGAGGCGGTGGACCAGGGGCTGGGCGTCTCGCTGCTCCACATGGCCCGCTCCGGGGAGGCGGTGGTGGCCGTCACCGCGGACGGGGCCGCCCCCTGCGAGGGGGAGGCGGCCATGCTCCGGGGAGCCGAGCCCGTCCCCTTCGCCGTGGCGGGCCGGGGGGTGGTGGCGGACGCCTGCCGGCTCTTCGACGAGCTGCACTGCGCCGAGGGG
This sequence comes from Candidatus Tectomicrobia bacterium, assembly GCA_016192135.1. Taxonomy (NCBI): domain Bacteria; kingdom Pseudomonadati; phylum Candidatus Tectimicrobiota; species Candidatus Tectimicrobiota bacterium. The sequence goes on from JACPUR010000002.1 coordinate 31,273, forward strand.
ATGCTCGGGCGCTTCCGGGGGGAGGAGGTCCTGCCCCGCCTCCTCGCCTTCGCGGACCGGGGGCGCAGGGCCGGGCTGCTCCCGCCCCGGCCGGGCGAGCGCCTGGAGCCCCCGCCCACGGAGCCCCTGTGGGACGCGGGGGTGTGGGAGGAGCCCGGCCCCGCCGAGGGGAGCCACGGCCCGGAATCCGCTTGAGGGATTCGCCCCCCGGGACTGGCGGCGGCGGGGGGCGGCGGTTATCCTGCATCCCTGCATCCATCTCGAAACGGCGAGACGACACAGGGGGGCCCGATGGCCAAGCCGAAGGTGATCATCCAGCTCTACCCCATGCTGCCCGCGAAGGACCGCGCCGACCGCGAGAGGAAGCGCCCCCTGGCGCGGGACGGCGAGCTCTACCACAAGGTGCTGCACGACTGGCTCGACATCGTGAAGGCGGCGGACGCGATGGGCGTCTGGGGCGTCAGCACCATCGAGCACCACCTCCACTCGGAGGGCTACGAGGTGGGGCCCAACCCCGGCGTGCTGAACGCCTGGTGGGCCGGCCACGTGAAGCAGGCCCGCATCGGGGCGCTCGGCTACGTGATGGCGGCGCAGGACCCCATCCGGGTGGCCGAGGAGACCGCCATCCTCGACCACATCACCAAGGGCCGGTTCTTCTGCGGGGTGGCGCGGGGGTACCAGTCGCGCTGGACGAACATCCTGGGCCAGTTCACCGACTCGGTCGCCACCGTCTCCTCCGACCTCGGCGGCAAGGACGACACGCGCAACCGCGACATCTTCGAGGAGCGCGTGGCCATGCTCCTCAAGTGCTGGACCGAGGACGCGGTGGAAGTGAAAGGGGACTACTACCAGATCCCCTATCCCCACGAGACGGGGGTGAAGGTCTACCCCGCCTGGCGGAGCGCCCGGGACGCGGGCGCCCCGGGCGAGATCGGCCCGGACGGCTCGGTGCGGAAGATCAGCGTGGTGCCCAAGCCCTACCAGTCGCCCCATCCCCCCATCTTCCAGGCGGTGAGCGCGAGCGCCGACTCCATCAAGTTCGCCGCCAAGAACGGCTTCCGGCCCGTCTACTTCACCAAGCTCGAGAAGATGGAGGAGTTCTCCCACCTCTACGTGAAGGAGGGCAACAAGGCCGGCCACCCCTTCCAGCTCGGCGAGCGCCAGTGCGTCTGCCGCTGGATTCACGTGGCCGAGACGGAGAAGGAGTACGCCGAGAAGCTCCGCCGCTGGGACCTCGACATCTACCAGAACTTCTACGTCCCCTTCTTCCCCCAGTTCCCGAACGACACCGCCGGCCTCGACTGGATCCAGAACATCAAGGACAGCGGCATCTTCCTCGGCGGCACCCTGGAGCAGCTCACCGAGGACTGGGTGCGGACCTACGAGAAGGTGCCCTCCGAGTTCATCACCCTCATCTGGCACTACGCCCAGTGCCCGAAGGAGGAGGTGATTCGCGAGCTCGAGGTCTTCATGACCCAGGTGCTCCCCCACCTGAGCGCGCCCGAGCCCTGCGGGGTGACGGTGGGGGGAGTGGCGTAAGGGGGGGCAGCTCGGCCATTCCGTCTGTAGGGGCGCCTGGCCCCGGCATGGGAATCTTCCTTCGCCTCCCCGGCCAAGAGCGGGCGTGGACCCCGGCGCCTCCCTCCGGTGTTTGTTTAGCAAGAGACTTTACCGGCTGTCGGAGGAGACCGGCGCGCGGGGCGGGATTTCATGCCTCGGGAGGGGTCGTCATGGCGCGGAGGGGCGGCTTCAAGTTGAGATGGGGGGGCTGGATGATCGCCCTCGCCGCCCTCGGCCTCCCGGCCGAGGGGCTGGTGGGAGGCTACTTCCGGCTGGAGCCCCGGTGGCTCGACGCCGAGGTGGCGGACCGCTGCCGGGGCGACTTCCTCGTCTTCGAGGAATACCAGGCCGAGCCCCACCAGCCCTTCATGGCGGTGGTCAGCGGCCGGGGCTACCGGCCCGGGGCCATGGAGTGGAACCTCCAGGTCCGGGTCGAGGAGGGCAAGAGCCTCCCCGCCTACATCCGCCAGCTCGGAACCTCCCTGGGCAACTACGCCATGATCTCCCAGGAGACCGGAGGGGAGTTCCTCTGCGGCCTCCAGCACCACGTCATGCGCGTCTTCGTGGACGTCGAGACCAAGCGCGTCGACGTCCACGGCAACACCGCCAAGGTCAGCGGCGGAGGAGCGGGCGGGGAATGAGGGCGCCGGGAGAAGGAGGCGAAACATGAAGAAGCGGCTTGGAATGGGGTTGAGAATTCTGGCCCTTGCGATCCTGCCCGTCCTCAGCTCGCCTGCCGAGAGTTTCTTCCACTCGGACGATTTCCGCCGGCTGGGGGCCAGGCGCTTCGAGCCCGGCGCCGTGGAGAGGTGCCAGGGGGACTTCCTTGTCTTCGAGGAGTACCAGCCTGAGCCTCATCAGCCCTTCCTGGCCGCCGTGGCCGCCGGGAACTTCCAGGCGGGCGCCGTGGAATGGAACCTGAGGGTCCGCGTCGAGAAGGGCGAGAGCCTGGGCGGCTACGTCCGCCGGCTCGGCGATTCGCTGGTCAACTATTCCATGATCTCCCAGGAAGCCGGCGGCCAGCCGCTGTGCGGGCTGCAGCATGAGGCGCTGAACATTTTCGTGGATGTGAAGGAGAGGCGCGTCGACGTCCGCGGCAACATCGCCAAGGTCAGCGGTGGCGGGAACGCGAGCGGGCAATGAGGGCGGCGGGGATATCGGCGAGACGCTTCCGGCGCGCCCGGGCGATCCTGGCGCTGGCCCTCGCGGGCCTGGCCGCCTCGGCCGAGGCCTTCTTCCAGATGGAGGGCTACCCCCGGCTGGAGCCCAAGCGGTTCGACGCCGCCGCGGTGGAGCGGTGCGCCGGGGACTTCCTCGTCTTCGAGAGATACGAGCCCGAGCCGGCCGAGCCCTACGTCGCCGTCCTGCACGCCCCCGGCTTCCGGGAAGGGGCGGTCGACGGGGACGTGAAGGTCCGGGTGGAGAAGGGCAAGAGCCTCGGCGCGTACCTGGGGCGGATCGGGGACTTCTCGCACAACTACCACATGGTCTCCCAGGAGGCCGGCGGCACGCCCATCTGCGGCCTCGCGCACAACGAGCCCAGCCTCTTCGCCGACGTGAAGGAGCGGCGCATCGACGTGCTGCGCCTCGGCAGGGACGCGGGCGGCAAAGGGAGCGTCATGGGGGGCGGCGGGCCGTGAGGGGCGGGGAGACAGAGGGACAGGGGCAGCCCTTGCGGCGGCCCAAGAACCGAGCGGACATAAGGCCCAGAATAGGCAAGGATTTTCCCCCTCCCCCTGGGAGGGGGTAGGAGGAGGGAGCTTTGGGCAGAACCTTCCCCCACCCCTGCCCCTCCCCCGGAGGGGGAGGGAAGATCAATTCATCCGCGAATCCTTCGGAGGTTAAAGTGCCCCCCAAGGCCGACTGGTACTACCACCGCCCCGGCTGAGCCACCTGCGCCAAGTCGCAGGGGTTCCTTGCGAAGAAGCAGATCGCCCTGGCCGAGCAGGCCGACGCCCGGAAGCGGCGTTTTGGCGAACGGGACGCCCTCGCCCTCCTCGACGGCGTGGATGTCCTCTACGCCGCCAAAGGGAAAAAGGTCCACCGCCTCGACCTCAGGAAAGACAAGCCCGCGAAGTCTGACCTCCTCGCCCTCCTCCTCGGCCCGAGCGGCAACCTCCGCGCCCCCGCCATCCGGAAAGGCGGGACCTTGGTCGTCGGGTTCGAGGAGGGGATGTACAAGGAGGTGTTCGGGTAGGGGATTTTCGCCGCACGAATGGTTTCGGTGTCATTCCGAGCGCAGCGAGGAATCTTCGAGTGTGGCCGCACGCGAAGATTCCTCACTCGCTTCGCTCCGTTCGGAATGACACCTTATGAACTTGCGTCGGACAAAGACATTCCATATCCATGTGCACCCAGAAAAGCCTCGCTTCACTCCTCTTCTCTTTCCTCCCTACAGGGCCAACTGGCCCTCGGTGGGCTCCGCTCAGCAGAACCAGGATTCGGTGAGGCGGGGGGGCCGCGCCCGGTCCGGGGGGAGGGCGCCGAGGGAGGACCCGGCGCGCCCGGGCATCTCGAGGATGCGGGCCGCGAGGGCGCGCAGGCGGGCGAAGGTCAGGGCGGGGTCCTCGTCATGGGCGGCGGCCTCCTCGGCGAGCGAGAGGGCCTCCTCGTGGAGGCGGTCCATGCGCGGGTCGGGGTGGGCCCAGCGGTGGACGAAGTTCTCCTGGTCGAGCTCTAGAAGATGGGGCGCGAGGTCGGGCCGCCCGAGCAGGGCCGAGCCCGGGGGGATGAGGAGGCGGATGGCCATCTGCACGGGGTCCACCTCGTCCTGGAGCCTTTCCTCCTCGATGAAGTCGAGGAGCTCGAAGTAGTCCCCGGCGGAGGTCCAGGGGGTGAAGGCGAGCAGCGAGGGCCGGAGCGAGAGGCCGGCCGCCCGGCAGGCCGCGAGGGCCTCGAATACGTCCTCGCGCGTGTGGCCCTTGTCCAGTATCCCGAGCAGCCGGTCGTTCAGACTCTCGACCGCCGAGACGGCGAAGAGGCCGCCCAGGCGCGCCAGCTCGGGGAGGAGGTCCCGGTGCTTCACGAGATGGGAGACCTTGGCGGTGAAGTCGAAGGTGAGGCCGGGGAACTCCGCGTTCACGGCCCGCGCCACCCGCAGCGAGTGCGAGGGGCCGTTCAGGAAGTCCGGGTCGGCGAAGGTGAGGTGGCGCGCCCCCTGGGCGGCGAGGCGGCGCACGTCCTCGAGGACCGTCTCCCGGGGCACGGCGAAGAAGCGGCCCCCGTACACCGGGGGGATGGGGCAGTGCAGGCACAGGTGCTTGCAGCCCCGGCTCGCCTCGACCGCCCCGGCCAGGAGGAGCTCGCCGTCCCGCGCGAGGCGGGCGTAGGAGGCGAGGGGGGGCAGGCCCTCCCGCGAGGGGGCGGGCCAGGGGAGCTTCTCCAGGAGGGGCCGGCCGGCCCGGCCCTTCAGGGCCAGCCCGGGCACTCCCTCCAGGGGGTGGCCTCCGGCCAGGGCCCCGGCGAGCGCCACGAGGGAGGCCTCGGCCTCCCCGCCCAGGCAGGAGTCCCCGCCGTTCTCCAGGAGAAAACTGGCGTTCAGGAGGGCGTAGAGGCCGAAGAAGCAGATGTGGCAGCCCGGGTTCATCTCGCGCGCCCGGCGCGCGGCGGCCAAGCCCAGCCGGAGCGCCGTGTGCATGGGGACGCTGACGCAGAGGAGGCGGGCCCGGAGCACTTTCTCGCCCGAGAAGGGTTCGGCGGCCACGTCCATCGCGGCGGGGCGGAAGCCCGCCCGGCGGAGGAAGGCCAGGGGAGCGGCCGCCCCCAGGGGCTGGCGGCCGAGCTCGTAGCAGGAGACGAGGAGGACGGCGCCTTCCTCCGTCCACTCCGGTTCCCGGGGGCACTCGGGTGCCCGGGGGCACTCCGGCGTCCGGGGGGAGTCCGCTGCCGGGGAGGTTTGCGTCCGGGGAGTCATGCGCTCATCCGGCGGCTGCGGGAGAAAGAAAAGGCCCCGGACGCACCGGGCGTCCGGGGCCTGGGAATCATGATGCTAGGTGAAGGACTTGCCGCACCCGCAGGAGCTCGTGGCGTTCGGGTTCTCGATCTTGAACCCGGCGCCCTGGATGCTGTCCACGTAGTCGATGCGGGCCCCGGCCAAGAGCTGCAGGCTCTGCGGGTCCACGAAGATGTCGAACCCCTCGGCCTTGATCACGATGTCCCCGGCCTCGGCCTTCTCGTCGAAGTAGAGGCCGTAGCTGTGGCCGGAGCACCCGCCCGCCGTCACGGCGACGCGCAGGCCGTGGCCGGCCTTTCCCTCCGCCTTGAGGATCTCGTTCACCTTCTCCTGGGCGGCGGGGGTGATGGTGATGCCCTCGGCCGTCTTGGGCTTGGTGGCGTCGAACAGGGTGATGGGACCGGACATGCGCGGTGTCTCCTTTTTCAGGACCGGATTTGGGCCGAAAAACTTCCCTGCACGGGAAATTCTATCGCTTTTCCTGGGGCTCGGGCAACAATTCCGCGAGTCCCCGCTTGAGCCCCTCGTCGGTCAGGGCGCCGCAAGGCTCGACCGGGAGGTCGGCGAAGGTCGTGGTCCGGAAGAACTCCGCCAGCCGCCTCTGCGCCTCGGCGAACACCTCGTTCATGGTGCAGAAGGGCTCGAAGTCGCAGCAGGAGCCGTCCTCCTGGCAGGCCACCAGGGAGATGGGCCCCTCGATCGCCTGGATGACGTCGAGGAAGCTGATCTCCCGCGGGGGCCGCGCCAGCCGGTAGCCCCCCTTGGGGCCCTGCACCGAGGCCACCATGCCCTTCCGGATGAGCATGGGCATCAGCTTCGCCAGGAAGGCCTGGGGGACCTGCTGGGCGCGGGCGATCTCGCCGATGGTGGAGAGCCGCCCGGGCGTCTGCCGGGAGAGGAATATGACGGCGCGCAGGGCGTAGTCCCCGGCCCGGCTGATCTGCATGTCTTTCTCCTCGCGCTTCTTTTTCACCTGTGAATCGGACCGGGCCGCCGCGCCGGATTCCGGAGGAAAGACCGCAATTTGACACGACCGGTCTTATTTACCGCTTTGGTGGGAAATTGTCAACAAGAGGAAATAGCCGATGATATCTATGCCGCCAGAACGCACATTGACCCCACGATTTCCCCGCTTGCCCCCCGCTGCCATCGGAGTGAATTCCATCAACTTTCAGTATTTGATTTTTCGTAAAGAATGAGTCTCCTCGGCGAAGAATAAGTTGACACGAAAACACTCATATTATAAATTGACCAACGATTGAGGGCCCCCTTCCAGGCCCCCGGACGGGACATCGTCCAATCCCATTTCGGACTCGGGCCGCGGGGCGGCCAGCGATGGGAGCAAGAACGCCAATGCGGTGGGACAAATTCACCCGGAAGACCCAGGACGCCCTTCAGCAGGCGCAGGAAGTGGCCCAGCGCAAGGGCCACCAGGGCCTGATGCCGCTCCACTTGTTCCTGGCCCTGCTCGAGCAGGAGGACGGGGTGGTGCCCGCCCTCCTGGCCAAGGCCTCCATTCCCGCCGAGCCCCTGCGCCGGCAGGTGGAGGGGGCGCTGGACCGCCTGCCCCAGGTCTCGGGCGGGGGGCTGGACGTCTTCATCGCCCCCGAGCTCCGGCGCTACCTCGAGGCCGCCCAGGCGGAGGCCCAGGCGCTCTCGGACGAGTACGCGAGCGGGGAGCACTTCGTGCTGGCCGGGCTGGAGGCCAAGGCGGGCGAACTCTCCGACATCCTCCGCAAGGCGGGCCTCACGCGCGACGCTGCGCTGGGCGCCCTCAAGGCGATCCGCGGCACCCAGCGGGTGACCGACCCCGACGCCGAGAGCCGCTACCAGGCACTGGAGCGCTTCGCGGTCGACCTCACCGCGCGCGCCAAGACGGGCAAGCTCGACCCCGTCATCGGCCGCGACGAGGAGATCCGGCGGGTGATGCAGATCCTCTCCCGGCGGACGAAGAACAACCCCGTCCTCATCGGCGACCCGGGCGTGGGCAAGACCGCCATCGTGGAGGGCCTCGCCCAGCGCATCGTGAACGGGGACGTGCCCGAGGGCCTCAAGAACAAGCGCCTCCTCTCCCTCGACATGGGCACCCTCATCGCGGGCGCCAAGTACCGGGGCGAGTTCGAGGACCGCCTCAAGGCCGTCCTCAAGGAAGTGTCCGAGTCGGCGGGCGAGATCGTCCTCTTCATCGACGAGCTCCACACCGTGGTGGGCGCGGGCGCGGCCGAGGGGGCGATGGACGCCTCGAACCTCCTCAAGCCCGCCCTGGCGCGCGGGGAGCTGCACTGCGTGGGCGCCACCACGGTGGACGAGTACCGCAAGCACGTCGAGAAGGACCCGGCGCTGGAGCGGCGCTTCCAGCCGCTCCTCGTCTCGGAGCCCTCGGTGGAGGACACCGTCTCCATCCTCCGGGGCCTCAAGGAGCGCTACGAGGTCCACCACGGGGTGCGCATCCTGGACAGCGCCATCGTCGCGGCGGCCGCGCTCTCGCACCGCTACATCACCGACCGCCACCTGCCGGACAAGGCCATCGACCTCATCGACGAGGCGGCGAGCGGCCTCCGGCTCGAGATCGACAGCCTGCCCGAGGAGATCGACAGGCGGGAGCGCGACCTCATCCGCCTCCAGATCGAGGAGCGGGCCATCGTCAAGGAGGAGGACCCGGCCAGCGCCGCCCGGCTCGATGACATCCGCGAGCAGGTCGACCGCCTCCGCAAGGAGATCGAGGGGCTCCGGGCCCAGTGGGCCAAGGAGAAGGAGGGCATCGCCCAGGTGCGCGCCCTCAAGGAGAGGATCGAGGCCAAGAAGGCCGAGGCCCAGCGGGCCGAGCGCGAGGGCGACCTCGGGCGGGCGGCCGAGCTGCGCTACGGCGAGATCGTGGCCCTGGAGCGGCAGCTCGAGGAGGCCAACGCCCGCATGCGCGCGCAGGGTGAGCGCCGGATGCTCAAGGAGGAGGTGTCCGAGGAGGACATCGCCGGGGTGGTCAGCCGGTGGACGGGCATCCCCGTCACCCGCCTCGTCGAGGGCGAGCGCGAGAAGCTCATCCGCATGGAGGAGCGCCTCCACCGGCGCGTGGTGGGGCAGGAGCGGGCCGTCGAGGCGGTGGCCGAGGCGGTGCGCCGCGCCCGGGCCGGCATCACCGACCCGAACCGGCCCATCGGCTCCTTCATCTTCCTCGGGCCCACGGGCGTGGGGAAGACGGAGCTCGCGCGCGCCCTGGCCGAGTTCCTCTTCGACAGCGAGGCGGCCATGGTGCGCCTCGACATGAGCGAGTACATGGAGAAGCACACCGTCGCCCGCCTCATCGGGGCGCCCCCGGGCTACGTGGGCTACGACGAGGGCGGCCAGCTCACCGAGGCGGTGCGCCGCCGGCCCTACGCGGTGCTGCTCTTCGACGAGATCGAGAAGGCGCACCCGGACGTCTTCAACATCCTGCTCCAGATACTCGACGACGGGCGCTTGACCGACGGCCACGGCCGCACGGTGGACTTCCGGAACGCCGTGGTCATCATGACGAGCAACGCCGGGACGGCGGAGCTCTCCGCCCTCGGCGACGCGGGCGACGCCATCCTTCAGCAGACGGCGCGGGACGCGCTGGGGCGGGTCTTCCGGCCGGAGTTCCTGAACCGGGTGGACGACATCATCGCCTTCCGGCCCCTCTCGCGGGACCAGATCCGGAAGATCGTGGACATCCAGCTCGAGCGGCTGGAGAAGCGCCTCGAGGGCCAGCGGGTGCGGCTCGTCCTGACGGAGGCGGCCAAGAGCTTCCTCGCCGAGAGGGGCTACGACCCCGCCTACGGCGCCCGGCCCCTCAAGCGGGCCATCCAGAACCACCTGCTCAACCCCTTGAGCAAGCGCCTCCTCGAAGGCCGGGTCCAGCCGGGCGAGACGGTCGAGGCGGACTGGGAAGAGGGGGCGGGCGAGCTCTCCTTCGCCTCGGTGGCGGAGGCCGAGCCGGTCGGGGGCTAGCTGTGAGATGGAATGAATTTCCCCCTCCCTCCGGGAAGGGGTAGGGGGAGGGTAACGCCAGCGGCTTTTCCCCCACCTCTCCCCCGGAGGGGGATGGTTCCCATATCCGGGGGCGTGAACAAGGGTTTGGACTCCAAAGCTGACGCGCCGGGGGGCGAGCCCGCGGCGCCGGAAAAATTGGATTCTCATAGGAGCGAATCGAGATGCCCAAGGGAAAGGTGATCGGAATCGATCTGGGAACGACGAACTCGGTGGTGTCCATCGTCGAGAGCGGGCAGCCCACCGTCATCCCGAACCAGGAGGGGAACCGCACCACGCCCAGCGTGGTGGCCTTCGCCGAGGACGGGGAGAAGCTCGTGGGCGTCGTGGCCAAGCGCCAGGCGGTCACGAACCCCAAGAACACCATCTACTCCATCAAGCGTTTCATGGGGCGTCGCTTCGAGGAGGTGGGCGAGGAGGTGAAGATGGTGCCCTACGAGGTGGTGCGGGCCGAGAACGGCGACGCCCGCGTCCGCATCAAGGGCAAGGTGTACTCCCCGCCCGAGATCTCGGCGATGATCCTCCAGAAGCTCAAGAAGGCGGCCGAGGACTACCTGGGCCAGAAGGTGGAGGAGGCCGTCATCACCGTGCCGGCCTACTTCAACGACAGCCAGCGCCAGGCCACCAAGGACGCCGGGCGCATCGCCGGGCTCGACGTGCTCCGCATCATCAACGAGCCCACGGCCGCGGCCCTGGCCTACGGGATGGACAAGAAGAAGGACCAGACCATCGCCGTCTACGACTTCGGCGGCGGCACCTTCGACATCTCCATCCTCGAGGTGGGCGACAACGTGGTCGAGGTCAAGGCCACGAACGGCGACACACACCTGGGCGGTGACAACATCGACCAGCGGATCATCGAGTGGATCATCGGCGAGTTCAAGAAGGACCAGGGCATCGACCTCTCCAAGGACGCCATGGCGCTCCAGCGCCTGCGCGAGGAGGCGGAGAAGGCCAAGATCGAGCTATCGAGCTCCATGGAGACTTCGATCAACCTGCCCTTCATCACCGCCGACGCCTCGGGCCCCAAGCACCTCAACCTCAAGCTCACCCGCGCCAAGCTCGAGCAGATCGCGATGGAGCTGGTGGAGAGGTCGCTGGGCCCCTGCCGCCGCGCGCTCGAGGACGCCAAGGTCCAGCCGGGCGACGTGGACGAGGTGGTGCTGGTGGGTGGCATGACGCGCATGCCCCTCATCCAGGAGACGGTCAAGAAGTTCTTCGGCAAGGAGCCCCACAAGGGGGTGAACCCGGACGAGGTGGTGGCCGTCGGCGCGGCCGTCCAGGGCGCCATCCTGGCGGGCGAGGTGAAGGACGTCCTCCTGCTCGACGTGACGCCGCTCTCCCTCGGCATCGAGACGCTGGGCGGCGTGATGACCAAGCTCATCAACCGGAACACGACCATCCCGGTGCGCAAGAGCGAGGTCTTCTCCACCGCGGCCGACAGCCAGACCTCGGTCGAGGTGCACGTCCTCCAGGGCGAGCGCGACATGTCGCGCGACAACCGCACGCTGGGCAAGTTCCATCTGGTGGGTATCCCGCCCGCGCCGCGGGGCGTGCCCCAGATCGAGGTGACCTTCGACATCGACGCGAACGGCATCGTGAACGTCTCGGCGAAGGACCTCGGCACGGGCAAGGAGCAGGCCATCACCATCACGAGCTCGAGCGGGCTCAACGAGGACGACATCAAGCGCATGGTCCGCGACGCCGAGGAGCACGCCGAGGAGGACAAGAAGCGGCGCGAGCTGGTCGAGGCGCGCAACCAGGCCGACAACATGGCCTACAGCACCGAGAAGCTGCTGAAGGAGCACGAGTCCAAAATCCCCGAGGGCGACCGCAAGGAGATCCAGGACGCCGTCGCCGAGGTGCGCAAGGTGCTCGAGGACTCGAACGCCCCGCTGGACCGGATCAACCAGGCCCGGGGGCGCCTCGAGCAGGCCTCCCACAAGCTGGCCCAGGCCATGTACCAGCAGGCCGGCCAGGCCGGCCAGCCGGGCGACGGCGGGGCGCGGCCGGCGGAGCAGCCCCGGGGGAACGGCGGCACCAAGCCCGAGGGCGACGTCGTGGACGCCGAGTTCGAGGAAGTGGACAAGGAGAAGAAGTAAAGAGCACGGCGGAGGTCACCGCCCATAGGGGTTGAGGCGCCATGGCCAAGCGCGACTACTACGAGGTCCTGGGGGTCAAGCGGGACGCGAGCGAGGACGAGATCAAGCGCGCGTTCAAGCGGCTGGCCCGCAAGCACCACCCCGACCTCAACCCGGGCGACAAGCAGGCGGAGGGCCGCTTCAAGGAGATCGGCGAGGCCTACGCGGCGCTCTCCGACCCCCAGAAGCGCCGGCAGTACGACGCCCGGGGGCACGCCGCCTTCGCGGGCGGCACCCCCTGGGGCGAGGGGCCCGCGCCCAGCGTGGAGGACATCCTCCGCGAGTTTGGCCTCGGCGACCTCTTCGGCGGCATCTTCGGCGGGCGGGGCGGCGGCGGGGGGCGCCGCGCCGTCTTCTGGGAGGGCGGCCCCGCGGCCGCCCCGGCCAAGGGCGCCGACGTCAACTACTCGATGGAGATCGGCTTCGACGACGCCCTCCGGGGCCTGACCACCACGATCACCATCCCCAGCGCGGGGCCGGGGAACGGCGCCCCCGGCCGCGGGACCGAGCGCATCCAGGTGAAAATCCCGCCCGGGGTGGAGAGCGGCTCGCGCATCCGCCTGGCCGGCAAGGGCGAGCCCTCGCCGGGGGGCGGGCCCCTGGGGGATCTCTACATCACGACGAAGGTGAGGCCCCACCCGTTCTTCGAGCGGAAGGGGGACAACCTCTACCTCGAGGTCCCGGTGACGCTCGGGGAGGCCCTGCTGGGCAGCCGGGTCGAGATCCACACCTACGAGGGCACGACCAAGGTGACCATCCCGCCCGGCACGCAGAACGGGCGGAAGTTCCGCCTCGCGGGCAAGGGCGCCCCGCGCCTAAAGGGCGGGGGCAGGGGAGACCTCTACGTGACGGTGAAGGTCGTCCTGCCCGAGCGCCTGGACGAGGAGAGCCAGCGCCTCGTCCGCGAGCTCGAGCGGCGCAATCCGGTGCACCCCCGGTCGTCCATGACCGGCGTGAGCATGTGATGCCGGGCGAGCGCGTGAGGAGAGCGACATGGCCCGCCGGAGGCTGAGGGACGGCAAGTACACCATCAGCGCCATCGCCGAGATGTTCGAGATCCACCCCCAGACGCTCCGCCTCTACGAGCGCGAGGGGCTCCTCGAGCCGGGCCGCAGCGAGGGCCGCACCCGGCTCTACTCGGAGGAGGACATCGAGCGCCTCGAGGTGATCCTCACCCTCACCCGCGACATGGGGGTGAACCTCGCCGGGGTCGAGATCATCCTGGACCTGCGGCGGAAGCTGGTGGAGGCCGTGGATCGGCTGAGCCAGCTCGAGGAGCTTCTGCAGAGCGACGCCTTCGAGGAGCTGAAGGCGCGAATGGAGGACGCCACGGCCGAGCAGGCCGCTTTGATTCCGGCCAGGGCCGCCAAGCTGGTCCGGATCGCCCGGAGAGACAAGTGACCACCAATTCTCTGAAGACCTATCTGCTGCTGGGGCTGCTGACGGGCCTGATCCTGCTGCTCGGGCAGATGATCGGCGGGCAGGGGGGCCTCGCCGTCGCGCTCGTCTTCGCGCTCGTGATGAATGGCGTGAGCTACTGGTTCTCGGACAAGATCGTCCTCGCCAGCACCGGGGCGCAGGAAGTGCTGCCCGGGCAAGCGCCCGAGCTGCACGGCATGGTGGCCGATCTCGCCCGGCGGGCCGGGCTGCCCGCGCCCCGGGTCTACGTCATCCCGGAGAGCGCGCCCAACGCCTTCGCCACGGGGCGCAACCCCCAGAACGCCGTCGTGGCCTTCACCGAGGGCATCCTGCACACCCTCAGCCGCGAGGAGCTCGAGGGCGTGGCCGCCCACGAGCTGGCCCACATCCGCAACCGCGACATCCTCATCAGCACGGTGGCCGCCACCCTCGCGGGCGCCGTCATGTACATCGCCCACATGGCGCAGTTCGCCGCCTTCTTCGGCGGGGGCCGCCGGGACTCCGAGGGGAACGGCGGCGGGGGCGCCCTTGGGCTCATCCTGGCCGCCATCGTGGCCCCCATCGCGGCCATGCTCCTCCAGATGGCGGTGAGCCGCTCGCGCGAGTACCACGCGGACGCCACGGCGGCCCAGATCACCCGGGAGCCGCGCGCGCTGGCCTCGGCCCTCCAGCGGCTCCACGAGGCCGCCCGCCAGATGCCCATGGCGGCGGCCAGCGAGGCGACGGCGCACATGTTCATCGTGAACCCCCTGACCGGCGGCGGGCTCGCCTCGCTCTTCAGCACCCATCCGCCCGCCGAGGAGCGCATCCGCCGCTTGCTGGAGATGGCCCGCATCTAGAACCTGGAGGCACGTTTTGATGGAACGGGTGAACATTCAATGGGGGGAGGAGACTCCTCCCCCGGGGCCGGCCGGGCCCGAGCCCAACGAGGCGAAGGCGGCGGGCAAAGAGAAGAAAGAGGAAGAAGAGGAGAAGGCCAAGGGCGCCGCCAAGGTGGTGGACCGCCGCCGGAAGTACGGCGAGGACGTCGGCGCCGCGCCGGACGAGCCGGTGAAGGCCGTCCCCACCTACGTCCAGCAGCTCGAGCAGAAGCTGGCCCGGGCCGAGGAGAAGCTCAAGGAGCACATCGAGCGGATCAACCGGGAGGCGGCCGAGTTCCGGGCCCGCCAGGAGCGCGAGCTGGAGCGCCGCACCCTCGAGTCCCGCAAGCGCGCGGTGGCGGCCTTCCTCCCCCTGGCGGAGGACTTGGGGCGCGCGGTCGCGGCCGCCTCGGGCGCCTCCGGGGAGGAGGCCCTGGGGAAGCTCCTCGAGGGGCTGCGGCTCGTCCAGGGTCGCTTCTTGCAGGAGCTGGCGGCCCAGGGGGTGGCTCCCTTCGAGTCCCTGGGCCAGCCCTTCGACCCCTCGCTCCACGAGGCCGTGCTGACGAGGGAGGTGACGGACCCCGCCCAGGACGGGCGGGTGGTCGAGGAATTGGGGCAGGGCTACCGGCTGGGGGATGAGGTGATCCGCCCCAGCCGGGCCGTGGTCGGGAAGCTCCGCCGGGAGGAGCGGCCGTCCGGTTCTTGAATCGCCGGCTGAGGCGGTGTAAGTTCAACCCTTTGGCTTTGGCCGGGACAGGGAGCGGGAATGGCGGCGCGCGATTATTACGAGATTCTGGGCGTGGACCGGGCGGCGGACGAGGCCGAGATCAAGAAGGCCTACCGCCGCCTCGCCATGCAGTACCACCCGGACCGCAATCCGGGCGACCGCAAGGCGGAGGAGGCCTTCAAGGAGGCCTCCGAGGCCTACCAGGTCCTGAGCGACCCCCAGAAGCGGACGGCCTACGACCGCTTCGGGGCCGAGGGCCTGCGGGGAATGGGGGGAGCCCCGGGCTTCTCGAGCTTCGAGGATATCTTCTCCTCCTTCGGGGACATCTTCTCGGACCTCTTCGGGATGGGAGGGGGCCGCTCCCGCCGCCGCTCGGGGCCCATGAAGGGCCGCGACCTCGTCTACAACCTCGAGCTCACCTTCGAGGAGGCCGCCCTGGGCACGGAGCGCGAGCTCGAGTTCGAGCGCCCGGCCGAGTGCGTCTACTGCGGGGGTACGGGGGCCAAGTCCGGGGCGGTGGCCCCGTGCCCCGCCTGCCGCGGGACGGGCCAGGTGGCCTTCCGGCAGGGCTTCATCACCTACAGCACCACCTGCTCGGAGTGCGGCGGCGCCGGCCAGGTGGTCAAGGAGCGCTGCCCGGAGTGCCGGGGCCAGGGCCTGCGTCCCGAGAAGCGCCGCGTCAAGGTGAAGATCCCGGCCGGGGTGGACCACGGCGGCCGGCTCCGCCTCCGCGAGGAGGGCGAGGGCGGCGCGCGCGGGGGCCCGGCGGGGGACCTCTTCGTGGTGGTGTCCCTGCTGGCCCACCCGGAGTTCCAGCGCGAGGGCCAGCACGTCATCAGCCGCCTCGACATCAGCTTCGCCCAGGCCGCCCTGGGGGCCGAGGCCGAGGTCAAGACCCTCTACGGGCGCTCGAAGCTCAAGGTCCCCCGGGGGACCCAGGCGGGCGCGACCCTGGTGCTCCGGGGGGAGGGCTTCCCCCACCCGGGGCGGAAGTCGAGGGGAGACCACATCGTCCAGGTCTTCGTGCGCACCCCCACCCGGCTGAGCCCGAAGGAGGAGCGCCTCTTCCGGGAGCTGGCCGAGCTGGAGGCGGACGGGGCGGGCCGGAAGGAGAAGGCGGCCGGCCTCAAGAAGGGCATCCTCGACGCGGCCGAAGGCATCGCGGGCCGCCTGCGCGGCTGGATCGCGGGCCGCTTCCGCTCCGCCGCCGGGGATTGGCGCTGCCGCATCGCGTAGCGCGGCGCCCCCGGGGAAAGGCATCCGGCCGCCGCGGTCACGAGGGGGAACGAATGGTGGAAGAAGAAGGAAAAGGCTTCAAGGTGTCCGACCGGCGCTTCGCCGTGCGGGGATACGAGGAGGAGGAAGAGGCGCCCCCGAGGCCGGCCGAGCCGGAGCGGAAGGAGCCTCCCCGGGCGGAGGAGCTGCGCCCCGCCCCCGCCCCCGATCCCCGGCAGGCCCCTCCCAAGGAGGCCCCCGCCGGCGCCCGGAGCCGGGAGTTCGAGATGCTGCTGGCCATCCTCCAGGGCAACGCCCTCGCGGCGATGGGGGTGCATCCCCAGACGGGGGAGCGAATCGGCAACCCCGACCCGCGCAACGCGCGGATGTTCGTGGACATGGTCAAGTTCGTGCAGGAGAAGATGAAGGGCAACCTCTCGGCCGAGGAGGAAACCCTCCTCGAGCAAGTGGTGGCCGACCTTCAGATGCTCTATGTTCAGCAGGTGGGAATCGGCTGATTCCCCCCGCGTTCGCCGGACCGGGAGGTAACATGGCTGTTCAGCAGCACTACGACGACATGTTCGAGCAGGCCCTCAACACCGTGAACAACCGCTTCCTGCTCTCGGTGCTGCTCGCGAAGCGGGTGGCCCAGCTCCGGAAGGGGGCCGAGCCCCTCGTGGACACTCAGGGCCTCGCCACCCACGAGGAGATCGTCTACCGGGAGATCGTCGAGGGGAAGCTCGAGTGGCGGAGCACCGTCACCGCCGTCCAGGCGGGGGAGATCGAGCAGGACTTCATGGGCGACTTCGACGACACGGAATAGGCGCGGCGGAACAAGGCCGCGGTAGCGCATATGTGGGGGCGCACGGCCGTGCGCCCCTACTTTTTCGTCTTGAGGAACTCCCCCACCCGCGCCAGCCCCTTCTCGATATTTTCGATCGAGTTGCAGTAGGAGAACCGCAGGTGGCCCTCGCCGCCCGGGCCGAAGTCCGCGCCCGGGGCCACCGCCACCCCGGTGGCCTCCAGGATCTCGCGGGCGAGGGTCAGGCTGTCCCGGCCGAAGGCGTGGGCCCCGGCGAAGGCGTAGAAGGCGCCGTCCGGCTCGTGGGGGATGGCGAGGCCGATCCCGCGCAGGCCCCTGAGCATGGCCACCCGCCGCTCCGCGTAGACCGCCCGCATCCGCTCCGCGTCCGGCACAGACTCCCGGAGCGCCGCCACCCCCCCGAGCTGGACGAAGGGGTTGGGGGAGACGAAGTAGTTCTGCTGGAGGATCTCCAGGGGCCGCACCAGCCTCTCGGGCAGGATGAGGTAGCCCAGCCGCCAGCCCGTCATGGCGAAGTATTTCGAGAACCCGTTGATAATCAAGGCGTCATCGGAAAACTCCAGGGCCGAGCGGTCGGGCTCCCCGTAGCTCAGGCCGTGGTAGATCTCGTCCGAGACCAGGGGCACCCCCAGCGCCGCCAGGGCCGCCAGCTCCCCGGGCGGGAGCCGGGAGCCGGTGGGGTTCGAGGGGGAGTTCACGAGGATGGCCCGGGTGCGCGGGGTGATGTGGCGGCGCACCGCGTCGGCCCGGAGGATGAAGCCCTCCTCCGCCCCCGCGGGCACCCGCACGGGCACCCCTCCGGCGGAGAGGATGAAGCTCGGGTAGCAGGCGTAGTGGGGGTCGGGCAGGATCACCTCGTCCCCCGCCTCCAGGAGAAGCGAGAAGAGCATGAGCATGGCCGCGCTCGTCCCGAGCGTCACGGCCACTCGCGCGGGGGAGAGGGAGAGGCCGTAGCGGCGGCTGTAGTAATCCGCGATGGCCCCGCGCAGCTCGGGGAGGCCGAGGGCGGTGGTGTAGTGGGTGCGCCCCTCGGCGAGCGCCTGCCGGGCCGCCCGGACGGCGGCGGGCGGGCTGTCGAAGTCGGGCTCGCCCACCTCGAGGTGGATCACTTCCCGTCCGGCGGCCTCGAGCTGGCGGGCGCGCTCCAGGATGTCCATGACCAGGAAGGGCTTCACCCCCCGGATGCGCGAGGGCAGGGGTTTTTCCACGGGGCGCGGGGCTCCTTTCCGGATGTATTTACAGCGGTTGCGGTTCGCCGTTCTCCGGTGCTAGACTCCGCCCTCGTTGCGCATCCCTCGAATCTCTCCCTGGGCGGATGGCCGGCGTCGTTCCCGGCCGGGAATCCCCCCGCGGAGGACGGGAAGGAGAGATTCCGTTGACCAAGATTGATATCATCAATCTCGTGGCGGACGATACGGGCCTGAGCAAGGTCAAGGCCGAGGAGGCCGTCGAGACCATCATCGACACGATAAAAGAGGCCCTCCAGGAGGGAGAGGCCGTCATCCTCCGCCGCTTCGGCTCCTTCCAGGTGCGGAAGAAGAACCCCCGCGTCGGCCGCAACCCCAAGACCGGCCAGGAGGCCCCCATCACCGCCCGCAAGGTGGTGCGCTTCAAGGCGGGCAAGCACTTCAAGGAAGCCGTCAACGGCGCCCCCGTGCGGTTCTACTAGGGGTTCTCGCAGAAAAAAAACTCTCCAAATCAAGAATCGGGTTTCGTTCCCGCCCCTCGGAACGACATGAGGTGCTGCGCGCGTTGGTTCCGTGGGGCGACCGGCCGGTCGCCCCTACAGAGGACCCCGAACGGCATCTCGGGGAGAAAGGGAGGGTTACAGCATTATGGATGATCAGGCCCTGTTGCAGCGAATTACGGTGTATTCGGCGGCAAGCCGATCATCCGGGGAATGCGGATGGCGGTAGAGCACATTCTGGGCATGCTTGCGGCCGGGGAGACGGCGGAAACCATCCTCAAAGAATACCCCTTCCTGGAGCCGGAGGATGTCCAGGCCTGCCTGTTCTTTGCCTACCGGTCGGTGACGGGGGAACAGGTCCATGAGCGGGTGCCGGTCGCCAAACCCTGATGAAGTTCCTGCTTGATGTCGGCGTCTGTTCCCGCTCGTTGCATCAATTTCTTGCCGATCTGAGACATGATGTCCGGTTGGCATCGGACATTGATTCCTGCGCCGGCGACGAGGTCCTGCTCGACCTGGCACTGCGGGAAAACCGAATCATCTTAACCGAGGATAAAGACTTCGGAGAGTTGGTCTTTGTCCACGGCGGTGCGCATCCGGCAATCGTGCGGATGCGTGGAAATGCGTGTTGACGAGCAAGTCGCCGCGACGCAAGAACCCCTGCAGCGATACGAAGCCGAGCTTGAATCTGGTGCGGTCATCGTCGTGACCCGAGGCCGCATCCGCGTGCGCCCCTAGGCTGGCTAGCCCAATCCATGCAAGGAAATGCAGGGGCAGCTCTCGCGGCTGCTCCAATGAGGGCGGGTACAAGACCCGCCCCTAAAGAAAATTAGGTTGCCGGTGACCGCCCCCCCTCACCCGATCAGCATCGCGTCCCCGTAGCTGTAGAAGCGGTAGCCCGCGCCGCGCGCCCCGGCGTAGGCGGCCAAGACCCGCTCCCGCCCCGCGAAGGCGCACACCAGCATGAGGAGGGTCGAGCGGGGGAGGTGGAAGTTCGTCAGCAGGGCGTCCACGATCCGGAAGCGGTGGCCCGGGCGGATGAAGAGGCCCGCCCGCCCCTCGCCCTCGCGGATGATTCCGCCGCCTTCCCGCTCCGCCTCGAGCGCCGCCCATTCGAGGGTCCGCACCACGGTCGTCCCCACCGCCACCACCCGCCCCCCGCGGGCCTTGGTTTCGGAGATTTTCCTCCCCAGCCCCGGCGGGATGTGGCAGGCCTCGGCCTCGAGTTCGTGGTCCTCGACCCGGGCCGCCTTCACGGGGCGGAAGGTCCCCGGCCCCACGTGCAGGGTGAGGAAGGACCGCTCCACCCCCGCCCCCGCAAGCTCTTTGAGGAGCCCCTCGCTCAGGTGGAGCCCCGCCGTGGGGGCCGCCGCCGCCCCGGGGACGCTGGCGTAGACCGTCTGGTAGCGCTCCCGGTCCAGGGGCTCGGCCGCCCGCCCCAGGTAGGGGGGGATCGGCATCTCCCCCCGCTCCCCGATCCAGGCCTCCAGCCCCTCCGCCCCGGTGAAGGCGAGCCGCCGCTCCCGCCCCGGGGGGCCGAGGGCGGCCTCCCGCCCCCCCGGGAAGAGGATGCGTTCCCCCGCGGGCAGGGGCCGGTTCGCCGAGACCATGGCGCGGAAGACGCCCGGCCCCTCGCGCTCGACGAGGAGGGCCTCCACCTTCCCGCCGCTGGCCCTTTTGCCCATGAGGCGCCAGGGCATGACGCGGGTGTCGTTCAGGACCAGGAGGTCGCCCGGGCGGAGGAGGCGGGGGAGATCCCGGATGGAATGATGGGCCGTGGGACCGCTCTCTCTCGGCAGGACGAGCAGGCGCGCCCCCTCGCGCTCGGGGGCGGGGTAGCGGGCGATGGCCCCGGGCGGGAGCTCGTAGTCGAAATCCTCGGGTCTCATTCTTCCCGGTCCCGATCCGCGGGCCGGCCCAGCTTCCAGCCGAGCTGGCGGAGCGCCCCGCGCAGCATCCGCACCTCCCGGCGGTCGGGGCCGGCGCGGTCGATCATGCGGCGGAAGGTGCGCGCCACCTGCTCCGGCTCGTAGTGCAGGAAGCCAACCTCCTCCAGGGTGGCGAGGAGGTGATCCACCAGCCCCTCCACCTCCTCGCGGGAGGGAATTTCCGTGTCTTCACCGGCGAGCGCCGCTTCACCTTCCATTCCGGTCTTCGCGCGGTAAAGCTCCCAGAAGACGAGGAGGGCCGCCTGGGCCAGGTTCAGCGAGTCCGCGCCGGGCAGGGCGGGGATGAGGAGGCGCTCCTGGCAGAGGTCCATCTCGTCCGTGCGCAGGCCCTTGTCCTCGGGCCCGAAGACGAGGGCCACGCGCGTCCGGGCGGCCCGGCGGAGGAGCTCGGGCGCCCCCTCGCGCGGCTCCAGCGTGGGGAGCCGGTTCTGGCCCAGCCGCCGGGAGGTGGCCACGAGCCAGCCGCAGTCCCCGGTGGCCTCGCGCAGGCTCGCGAAGTGCTCCGCCCGGGCGAGGAGGGGCTGGGCCGTCATGGCCATCTGCCGCGCCTCGAGGCTCGCCGCCTCCCCGCGCGGGGCGACCAGGCGCAGGCGCTCCAGCCCGAAGTGCGCCATCGAGCGGGCGATCGCGCCGATGTTGCCGGAGCCCTGGGGCCGGACGAGCACGACGGCGAAGCCGGGGCCTTGCTGGAGGGAGGCGGGCGCATCCATCGGGAAGACGGTAACACGGCGGAGCGGAGGGGGCCAGACGGGGGGGCGTGGAGAATGGATAAGGTCCTAGTCCGGAGCTCCCTCTTCGGCGGTTACAACGGCCAAGTATGGCCATTTAAGTTCAAGTACCGCACGGATGCGCCGCATAGGAATCGTGCCACCCCGCCGGATAAGGTATTCTCCCCGCGTCGGAACCCTTTTATTATGATGCCACAGACCATCTTTGAGTCTGCGCCATTTCACACCCACGGGAAGCAATAATGGTTCGTCCAGGCATTCGACTCGCTGGACGACGAACGCAGACGCGACCCTTTTCTCGCCTGGACGGAAGGGATGAGGAACTTTAACTTGCGGGGGCATTCGCTGCCATTTTGTACCTCCTGCGAATCGGTATCTCTTGCAGGAGGGGGGGGTCGCCTGGTTTCCATCTCCGGCCGGGTCTTTGGCTGCGCGACTATCTGAGCAGAAGACAAAGACCTTATTTCGCTCATCATTTCGCTCACCGCAGGATGGTAACTTACGAAACCACTCATCCAACGTCTGCGATCTCCGATACTGAAAGGACCATAAGGTCCAGCGACCTTTTTCATTTTTCTCAATTTCGCGCCGCTTGCGCTTAATGATTTGTTCGGGGGATTCACCTCCATGCGGCCCGAATGGATGCCAAAATGCGAACTCGAAGTTTGCATAGCTCACGACCTGCCTCATTCCGCATAAAATCAACCGTGGCATTAGCGGGCTGCAAATCAAATTAGGATACTATCAGAAATAGGCCCAAGTTGACGTCATTCGGCCGGCTGTCCGATCCTGGAGATTAGGAAACCGGGAAAAGAAGGAGATCGGGCCATGACGCTCGCGGAGCTTCTGGAAACCAGGCGGGAGGAAATCCTCCGGGCCGCCGCCCGGCACGGGGCGCGGAAGGTTCGGGTGTTCGGCTCGGCCGCGCGGGGGGAGGCGGACGAGGCGAGCGACCTGGACTTCCTCGTCGAGATGGAGCCGGGCCGCAGCCTCCTCGACATGGGCGGCCTGCTCATGGAGCTTCGCGCCCTGCTCGGCAGGGATGTGGACGTCGTGACCGAGCGCGGCCTCAAGGCCCGCATCCGGGCGCGCGTCCTGCGCGAGGCCGTCCCGCTGTGAGGGCGCCGCGCGAGCGGTTGGAGGATATTCTTGAAGCCATTGTCCGCATTGAGCACTACGCCACTCGCGGGCGGGAGGCTTTCGAGGGGATGAGCTTATCCAGAACTGGATTGTCCGCCACCTGCAGATCATCGGGGAGGCGGCACGGGCGCTGCCCGAGGAAACACGAAATCTCTCCCCGGGGGTTCCCTGGCCCAAGATCATCGGCATGCGCCATATCCTCGTGCACAACTACTTCGAGGTTGACACAGAGATGGTCTGGAACGTTGTGGAACGAGACCTGACGGGGCTCAAGAGGGAAATCGGGAAGATGCTGAGCAATACCTGAAAGCGGAGCTTTCCTTAACCGGATTCCTCCCTCCGCTTCGCTCCGGTCGGAATGATATCTCTTTAATCCGCCTGCCGGAGGTGAGGCCCATGGCATCGGTCCCCGGCCGCGCCCTGGCCTACCATGAGCGCACCAAGCACTCCGCCGCGAGCGTCTACGCGGATCCCCACTCCCTCGACTGGGAGAACCAGCCCCTCCCCTTCAAGGTGTACGAGGACCTGGAGCCCATCCCGCTCCCGGCGGAGCCCCCCCGGGCGGAGGCGCCGGCCCTCGCGTGCCTGGCGGGCGGCTGGCGGGGGGAGGAGCGCCCGCTCACGCTTGAGGCCATCGGGCGGCTCTTCTTCCTGACGGCGGGGGTCACCAAGCGCGTCGAGGCGGGCGGCCGGGCGCACTACTTCCGGGCGGCGGCCTGCACGGGGGCGCTCTACCACATCGAGCTCTACCTCGTCTGCGGCGAGGTGAAGGGCGAAAGGGGCCTTCTCGCGCCGGGGGTTTATCACCTCGCGGCCCACGACTACGCGGCGCGGCGGCTCCGGGAGGGGGACTTCCGCGCCGTCCTCGGCCGGGCGGCCCTGGCTCCCCCGGAGGCATCGCCGCAGGCTTATCTCGTCTTCACCAGCACCTGGTGGCGCAACGCCTGGAAGTACCGCGCCCGCGCCTACCGCCACGCCTGGTGGGACGGGGGCACCATGCTCGCGAACCTCCTCGCGGCGGCCCGGGCGCTGGGCGTCCCGGCCCGGGCGGTCCTGGGCTTCGCCGACGCCCCGGTGAATCATCTCTTGGGAACCGGCCCGGAGGAGGAGGCGGCCCTCTTCTGGGCCGAGCTGGGAGGGCGCGGGGAGGCTCCCCCGGAGGCGCCGCCCCTTCCCCTCATCTCCCACCGCGCCATGCCCCTCTCGAAGAGCCGGGTGGACTATCCCCTCATCCGGGAGGCCCACGCCGCCACCTCCTTCTCCGATCCCCGGGAGGCCGCCTCGTGGCGGGAGGGAGCCCGCCGGCTGGGGGAGGATGTCATTCCTTCCCCCGGCGGGCCCGCCTTTCCGCTGGCGCGGGAGGAGACGCCAAGCGGCGGCGTGGACGCGACTGTCCTCCGCCGGGGCTCCGCCCGGCGCTTCGACCCCGGGCGGCCCATCCGCTTCGCCGAGCTCTCGGCGGCCCTCCGCGCGGCGGCGGGGCCTCTCCCGGCCGACTTCCTGCCGGAGGGGCGTCCCGCCCTGACCGGGGCGTTCCTCACCGCCCACGCGGTGGAGGGCCTCCCCCCCGGCGCCTACGCCTACGACCGCGCGGGGGATCGGCTCGTCCAGATCAAGGCGGGGGACTTCCGCCATGAGGCGGGCCACCTGGGGCTGGGCCAGGCGCTCGCGGCCGACGCCGCGGCCAACGTGTATTTCCTGAGCGATCTGGCGCGGGTCACGGGGGCGCTCGGGGAGAGGGGCTACCGGGCCGCCCAGCTCGAGGGGTCGGTCATGGGCGGGAGGCTATACCTCGCGGCCTACGGGATGGGTTTTGGCGCCTCGGGCCTCACCTTCTATGACGGCGACGTCATCTCCTTCTTCGGCCCCCCCGCCCGGGGGAGGGAGGTCATGTTCCTCGCCCTGCTGGGCCACCGGCGGAGGGGAAGGGCGTTTTACGCGTAGGGACGGGTCGGGGCTGTAGGGGCGGCCCCCCGTGGCCGCCCCCTGGTCTTGACCGATGGGCAGGCACAGGGGCCTGCCCCTACGGATGCGCCACACGCAATGCCGGGTCACAAGGGGCGGGTTTGAAACCCGCCCCTACGGATTCAAAAGGCCATGATCGGATTGTCATTCCGATTCGGGTCGCCCCCCGAAAAAATCCCCTCCTTGCATGAAAATGGCGTCATTTGCTGCGATTTGGGGTAACCGGTTTTTTCCCCCCATGCCCTAGATTGCCCCCTGAGGCGGGTGGTGCGCCCGTTGTGAGGAGGCGGTCCAGGCGTGCCTTGAGAGCGGAGGGACCCTTCGGGCGGCTTCCGACGTTTTCCGGGAAATTACGGGGAATTCCGTGAGTTTGGACACCGTAAGCCGCTACGCGCGGGGCCACCGGGCGGAGGTGCCGATGGATACGGGGTGGTTTCCCTACCCCGCCGGACGGGCGCGCCGTGGGGGGAGGCGCCGCTCGATGGAGAGCTCGACGGCGGCGGCCACGTCGTGGAGCCGGAAGTCGTCCATGCAGTAGTTGTGGCCGCGCTCGCAGCGGTCGCGGGTGAAGTAGAGGGGGCAGGGGCTGCACTCGAGGCCCGCGTAGAGCGGGATGAAGGGGCTCCCGCGCGGGCCGGTGCGCCAGGGGGGGGTGGGGCCGAAGAGGGCGATGACGGGGGTGCCCACGGCGGCGGCCATGTGCATGGGGCCGCTGTCGTTGCCGAGGAAGGCGTCGGCCTTCTCGAGCAGGGCGGCCAGGACGCCCAGGGGCGCGGGGGGCCAGACGGCGGCGGGGGCGGTGCGGCAGGCGCGGCGCATCTCGTCGAGGAGGTCCTTCTCGTCCGGCCCCGCGAGGAGGACGGCGCGCCACCCCCGCTCCTGGAGCAGGTCCACCACCCCGGCGAAACCCGCCTCGCTCCACCGCTTGGGGGGCCACTTGGCCCCCGGGCAGACGGCCACGAGGGGGCCGCCCCCCTCTCCGATGCCGTTCTCGGCCAGCAGCCGGGCGGCGGCCTCCCGGAGATCGCCGGTCAGGTGGAGCCGCCAGCCGCCCGCGTCGGGGGCGGCGCCCGCGGCGGCGGCCAGGCGGCTCATCCGGTCGGCGTAGTGGGCGTTCTCGTCGAGGGCGAACTCGTGCGTGTAGAAGTGGCCGAAACCATCCGTGGAAAAGAAGCCGAGCGGGATGTGGCGGTAGAAGCCCATGCGCACCGGGGCGCCCGCGATCCAGGCGGCGGCGGCCGAGTGGAAGAGGCCGCTGAAGTCGAGGATGAGGTCGTAGCGCGCGCGCCGGAGCCGCACGGAGGCCGGCACCCAGGCCAGCGCGCGGCGCAGGCGGCGGCCGCCCCGCAGGAGGAAGCCGCAGGGAAGGCTCTCCACGGCGTCCATGCCCGGGAGGAAGCGGGCCAGGGGGGCGACCCCCGTCTGCGTGAGCAGGTGGATCTCGGCCACCGGGAAGCGGCGGCGGATGGCGCGGATGGCGGGCGAGGTCATCAAGATGTCGCCCAGGGCGTCGAACTTGATGAGGAGGATGCGGCGCACGCTCTCCATCATTTCGGAGGAGGGGAACAGGTCACGCTGCGGGGGCCGGGTGAGGAGGCGGACGGCGCGGTAGATCCAATAGGGGATGGAGCGGAGGGTCCGGGCCAGCAGGAACCGCATTCGCATGGGGAACCCTCGGCAGGAAAAAAGGCGGGCCCGTGGAAATCCATCCAAAACCATACCCTTTTCGTTTATCCAAGCAAATCCTCCCCGATCCTCCATTATTTCGGAGTTGACAAAAAAAGAGTTTAAAAGATAAAAAGAACATGCTGTCTTTTTTGGGGGGAGGAACGGCTCTCTTCCCCGCTTCCCGGCCAGGAGGTTCCGATGATCTACTCTCGTCCGACCGAATACGCGCTGCGCGCTCTGACCTACATGGGCGTGAAAAACCCAAGGGGGGTCACCCGTGTACAGGAGATCGCCCAGGCGGAGGATCTTCCGGCGCCCTTCCTGGCGAAGGTCCTCCAGCAGCTCGCCCGCTCGGGCGTGTTGACGTCGGTGAAGGGGCCGAAGGGCGGCTTCGGCTTTTCGCGTCCGCCGGAGGAGATTTGCCTGATGGAGGTGGTCGCCGTCGTGGACGGGACGGAAGGCTTCACCCGCTGCGCCGTCGGCCTGACCGAGTGCTCGGATGACGCCCCTTGCCCGCTCCATGATTCCTGGAAGCCCCTGCGGGAGAAGATCAACGACTATCTGAAGGGCATCTCGATTGCGGACCTGGCCATTGCGCTGAACCGCAAGCGCCAGATCATCCAGCGCAAGATTCCGATCCGGGCTGCGGCGGTGGCGGAATAAAAATAAAATCGGACTTTGGGAAGAGACGAAAAAAGAGATAGAAATTCGGATTTTGATTTCGTATAATTCCCTCATGTCGGCTGGCCCTTCTAAAGGACCTCCCATGCGCGTCCCGCGCGGGAGAGGGACTGTCTTTTCAAGACCCTGACGAGCGGCGGGGGGATATATACCCCGCCCCCCGATGAGTTCGCGTTCCGTGGGAGCCTCCTGGGGCGCCGCCCCGTGTGCGTCGCGGCGGGGCCTAGCGAGCGAGGGCGACGATGTTCGCGTGGCTGCCGGAGAACGTCTCCACCTTCGGTGGGGACATCGACTCCATCTTCCGCTTCATCTACTACATCGTCGGCTTCTGGTTCCTGGCGACCCAGGGCTTCCTCATCTACTGCCTCATCCGCTTCCGGCGCGGCCGGGGCGGCCGCACCCCCTACCTGCACGGCAACAACCTGGCCCAGGCGGCCTGGATCCTCGTCCCGCTGGTCTTCGTGCTGGTCCTCGACCTCTGGATCGACTTCCGCAGCGCCGACGTCTGGGCCCGCGTGAAGATAGGCTCGCCCAAGCCCGAGGTGACGGTGGAGGTCCTGGGCAAGCAGTTCAACTGGATCGTGACCTACCCGGGGCCGGACGGGAAATTCGGCACCGCCGACGACAAGAAGGTGGAGAACGAGCTCCACGTGCCCGCGGGCAAAGTGGTGCAGGTGGTGCTCAAGGGGGAGGACGTGATCCACAGCTTCTTCCTCCCGCACCTGCG
Source organism: Candidatus Tectomicrobia bacterium (assembly GCA_016192135.1). Classification (NCBI taxonomy): domain Bacteria; kingdom Pseudomonadati; phylum Candidatus Tectimicrobiota; species Candidatus Tectimicrobiota bacterium. Next base: position 58,520 of record JACPUR010000002.1, read on the forward strand.
GCTCAAGCAGGACGTGGTCCCCGGCCGGGCGATCAAGGCTTGGTTCCAGGCGACCAAGCCCGGCAAGTGGGAGATTCCCTGCGCCGAGCTGTGCGGCGTCGGCCATTCCGGGATGAAGGGCTGGCTCTTCGTCCACCCCGAGGCGGAGTACAAGGCGTGGTCGGCCAGGCTGTGGCCCGGCACCCAGAGCGCCCGGGCGGTTCCCTGAGCGGAAGAGGGGCACGATGAGCGAGACTTTGGCGGCGCCGGTGGAGCACGGGGAGCCGGCGGGCTTCTGGCGGACGTACGTTTTTTCGACCGATCACAAGATGATCGCGCGGCAGTACATGTTCATCGCCCTGTTCTGGGCGGCGCTGGGGGGTTTCTTCGCCTACATCATCCGCTGGCAGCTCGCCCACCCGGATACGGACATCCCCCTCCTCGGGAGGCCCATCGGCCCGGAGGAGTACAACGCCTTCGTCACCATGCACGGGACCATCATGGTGTTCTTCGTGGCCATGCCCCTGCTGCTGGCGTCGTTCGGCAACTTCCTCATCCCGCTGATGATTGGCGCGCGCGACATGGCCTTCCCCCGGCTGAACATGTTGTCGGTCTGGGTGCTCGCGCTGGCGTCGCTGATCCTGATCGGCTCCTTCTTCGTGGAGGGCGGCGCGGCCTCCGCGGGCTGGACGGGCTACCCGCCGCTCTCGGCCAAGCCGGCCTACACCGGGGTCGAATGGGGCATGGACCTCTGGCTGCTGGCCCTCGCGCTGGAGTTCGGCTCCTTCCTGATGGGGGGCATCAACTTCCTCGTGACCCCCATGAACATGCGCACGCGGGGGATGGGCTTCTTCCGCATGCCGCTGTTCGTGTGGATGGTCATGATCGCCTCGCTCATCTTCCTCCTCTCGGTGGGGCCGCTCATCGCGGGGGCGGTGATGCTGCTCCTCGACCGCAACCTGGGGACGAGCTTCTTCATGGCGCCGGGAGGAGGCGACCCGCTCCTGTGGCAGCACCTGTTCTGGTTCTTCGGGCACCCCGAGGTCTACGTGATCCTGCTGCCCGCCCTCGGGGCCATGATGGAGGTGATGACCACCTTCTCGCGCAAGACCATCTTTGGTTACCGCCCGATCATCATCGCCGTGATTGTCGCCGGGGGGCTGAGCTTCGTCGTGTGGGCCCACCACCAGTTCATCAGCGGGCTGGACCCCCGGCTGGCGACGCCCTTCAGCGTCACCACCATCATCATCTCGGTGCCCTTCGCCCTGATCGTCTTCGCCCTGCTGGCCACCCTGTGGCGGGGCTCCATCCGCCTGGCCACCCCGATGTGGTTCGCCGTGGGGGGGCTCGCGGTGTTCATCTTCGGGGGGCTGACGGGCATCTTCAACGGATCGGCGGCGGTGGACATCTACATCCACGACACCTATTTCGTCGTCGCCCACTTCCACAGCACGTTGTTCAGCTCGCTCTTCCTGGGGGGCTTCGCGGCCATCTACTACTGGTACCCCAAGATGTTCGGCCGGATGATGAACGAGGCCCTGGGGCAGCTCCACTTCTGGGGGACCTTCCTCTTCTTCCTCGCCGTCTTCGTGCCCATGCACCTGGTGGGGGTGGGGGGCATGATGCGCCGCATCGCCAACCCCGGACAGTATGAGTTCCTCGCCCCGCTGGCGGGGCTCAACCGCATGATCACGATGTCGACCATCTTCCTCCTGCTCTCCCAGTTCTTCTTCGTCTTCAACTTCTTCTGGAGCATGTTCCGCGGCCGGCCCGCGCCGGAGAACCCGTGGGACGGGACAACGCTGGAGTGGACCACACTCTCGCCTCCCCCTCACGGGAACTGGCCGGGCGAGGTCCCGCGCGTGTACCATCCGCCCTACGGCTACGGGCTGCCGGGAGCCTCGGAGGACTGGGTGCCCCAGCACCGGCCGTTGCCCAGCGGGGCCGCCCCGCGGACCTAGGAAACCTCATCGCCGGGAGATGAATGGATGAGCACCGCCGCGCACGCGCCCGCGGAAGCCGCCGAGAGCACGCCGTTCCCCTCCGCCAAGCTGGGGATGTGGTGGTTCCTCGCCTCCGAGATCATGGTGTTCGGGGGCCTGATCGTGACCTACCTGCTGTTCCGGATGGCGGGCCCGGGCTGGACCGCGGACATCCACCACAACAGCACCCTCCTGGGGACGATCAACACCCTCGTGCTACTCACCTCGAGCTTCACGATGGTGGAGGTGCACCGGGCCCGGGGGAGGGACGACGAGCGGAGGTTCCGCCTGAACCTCGCGCTGACCATCCTGCTGGGGTTCGTCTTCTTGGGGATCAAGGGGGTCGAGTACGCCGCCCACATCCGCGAGGGGCTGGTGCCCGCCAAGTCGATGTTCTGGGCCTTCTACTTCGGGATGACCGGCCTGCACGGCCTCCACGTGGCCGGCGGGATCGTTGCCAACGCCTGTCTCTATGCGGCGGCGGCCCGGCCCGGCGGCTTCGCCCGCTACGGCCACCGCGCCGAGATGAACGGCCTCTACTGGCACTTCGTGGACGTCGTGTGGATATTCCTCTTCCCGTTGCTCTACCTCGGGTAGGGCCCTCGCGAGGGGTGACGGCATGAAAGAAGAAGGCGCGCACGGCTCGCCCTACCTGCTCATCTGGATCTATCTCGTCGTCCTGGCGCTGGCCTCGGTGGCGGCCTCCCTCGTCCTGCCCAAGGCGGCGGCGGAGCTGACGATCTATCTCCTCGCGGTGGTGAAGGCGATCCTGGTGGCGCTCTACTTCATGCACCTGAAGGTGGAGCGCTTCTTCATCCACTCGCTCACCCTCATCCCCCTGGCGCTGGTGCTGGTGCTCTTCCTCGGCCTGATCCCCGACATCGTCGTCGGCCGCTGAGCGCGGCGCGCGCTCCTGTCCCCCGGGCGGGAGGCGCGCTACAATCGGCCCTCTTTGCCGGCGGAGGGCCCGTCCCCTTGTCCGATATCCCCCGCGTCTTCCGCGAAGGCGGCCTCCATCAGATGGCGGATCTGCTCGTCAATCCGGCGCGCTCAGGCATCTACCTCACGCGCGGGCGCATCCGGCGCATGGCGCGCGAGATGGGCCTGCGCCCGGGCGTGCAGGGCCGGGCGCGGATGCTCGAGAACCTCTTCCGGGAGGCGGGCCTGGAGGGACGCGCGCCCGAGCTCCTCGGCCGGCTCGACGCCGAGGCGGCCGCGATGATCGAGGACTGCCGCGCGTGGACGCGCGCCTGCCCCCCCGCCAAGGCGGCGTGGAAGGACTGGATCGCCCGCGCCCGCGAGCTGCGCCGCCATCTCCGCGAGGCGAGGCGCGCCGCGGAGAAGATGCAGTCTTCGAGCCAGTGATTTCCCGCGCGGAAATGCTTTTCCTGTGTCGATAGTTATAACGTATAGGTTCCGGCAAGCGGAACTTAAGGCCGCGAAAATGATATATTCATGGATGAAGATGAATATGAGATTGCGGCTTTTTTAGATTGTGGTATGTTATGAAACTGGAAAATAACAAATACATAAAGGAGAGAGCATGAGCACATTGACGAAGGCGAAGGAGCTGCTGACCGAGATCGACTCGCAGATCAATTCCCTCTCGCGCGAGCTCAAGACCATGCGCGCGCAGCGGTCGGACGCCGCGCGCATGGTGAAGCGGCTGGGCTCCGTCGACGGTGGAGGGCGCCGGGGGCCCAAGGCCGGGGGGCGGCGCGGGCCGCGCGGCAAGCGGACGAACTGGAATCAGGTGCTGGCCTCGATGAGCGGCACCTTTTCCCTGAACGATCTCTCCAAGGCCTCGGGCAAGAGCAAGCTCACCGTCAGCCAGGCCGTGCAGAAAATGAAGAAAGAGAAGAAGATCGCGGCGACCGCCAAGCGCGGGGTGTACAAGAAGGCCTGAACCGCCGGCGGCGCCCGTTCTGCCCGCGGGTTTTTTCGGCGCGACACGGCCCGTGCGCATCCGAGGCTTGGTTCTCGCCCGGCCTGCTTGGCCCTCATTTGCCGTACCGCTTCCTCAGCTTCTCGATATGCGCCCTGTCGGCCAGGGCGAACTCCCGCGTCCAGCGGGCGAGGGCGCGGTAGAGCTCCGTCTCGGCCTCCTCCTCCGCCGCGGCCGTGAAGACGGGCATCCAGCGCAGCAGATGCTCGTCGAGGAAGCGCGCCGCCAAGCCGAGCGCCTCCCTTGCCTTCGCCTCGTCCCCCTCCCGCCAGGCATCCCGCTCCCTCTCGGCCAGATGGGCCAGGAATTCCAGCTCCGCGCTCAGGTGGTCCATCCCCATGACTCCGGGGCGGTGCGCCGGCCGGTACCCGCAGGCGCGGAAGAAGTCCGTCACCCGGTCGGTCGCCCGGGCGTTCAGGTGGCCGCTCTCGTCCAAGAGAGCGGCCTCGTAGGGCTGGGCCGAGAGGTGAAAGAGATTGGTGAAGTCCGCCCGCAGGGCCTGGAGCCCCGCCTCGTCCTTGGGGGGGCCCTGGGGGAGCAGGAAGGGGTAGTTCTCGGCGAGGAACGAGAGGAGGGCCGCGTCCGGCGGGTCGAGGCAGGCCGCCGCCTGCACCCGGAAGATCCGCCGGCGCAGATCGGCCTCCTCGGCGAGTTCCTCTGGGCCGGGGCGCTTCCGGAAGAGGCTCATCCCGGCAGCTTGTACGCCTCCGGCTGGGGCTTGTTCGGCCGGGTGAACCAGAGCGGCCGGCGCAGCCCGCCCGGGCCGGGCGCGGGCCGGGTCATCTCCAGCCACTTCCTGTAGTGCTCGAAGCTCTTCCCGGTGTCCACCTCGATGTCCCCGTAGCGTTCCTCCGGCGCGGCCTTGAACACCCTGACCCGCTGGTGCCAGCAGTGCATCCCGCTCAGGGGGTCGGGATTCACCGGGAAGGCGAGGTTCTGGTTCACCCCCACCTCGCGCCACCAGATGCGCGCGGTGTCGGGGTCCTGGCTCTGGAAGGGCTCGGCGCCGTGGATCTGGCGCATCTGGAACCGGCCGTCCTTCTCGTCCAGCCGGACGAGGGCGGAGGCGAGGCGCGGCGCGCCCATCTCCTCGTGCAGCCGCCAGCGGCCCAGGTGATGCGCCATGGCCACGATGCCGGGCTTCAAGCCCTCGGTCACCCAGCAGCGGGTGACGAAGCGGCCGATCTCCGTCTCGACCCGCACCAAGTCCCCCGTCTTGACGCCCAGCCGCTGGGCGTCCTCGGTGTGGAGCCAGAGCGGGTTGTTGTGGGTGATCTCGTAGAGCCACTTCACGGCCGAGCGGGTGTGGATGAGGGTCGGGAGGCGGTAGTTCGGCAGGAGGTCGAACTCGTTCCGGGAGCGGTCCAGCTCCCGCCAGTAGACGTGGGTCTTCTCGTAGCGGGGGATGGCCTGGTCCGCCCACTTCCATTCGGCCAGGGTGGGGCTGTAGAACTCGAGCTTGCGCGAGGGCGTGGCGAAGCCGGCGCGGGGCTTGCCCCGGCTCATGCTGCCGATGGCCTGGCCGTCCTTGCGGACCGCCCCCGTGAGCGGGTCGATCTCGGCGCCCTCGGCCCCCCCGTTCAGCTCGCTCATGTGGACCTCGTAGATCCCGTCCTCGACGGTGAAGACGCCGTACTTGCGCATGTACTCGAGCGGAGAGAGGCCCTCCTTCGCCGCCGCCTCGGGAAGCCCCGGCACGCCGTTCTCGAACATCCAGCGGTAGTACTCCTCCACCGTGATCTTCTCGCCGGGCCGGTAGGGGCTCTCGAAATGCCTGCGCACCCCCAGGGAGCCGTCCGGGTCCACCCGCCAGGAAAGCTCGATCAGGAACTCGTTCTCCTCCCAGACCTCGCCGGGGTTGGTCTCACGCGTGGTTTCGAACCTCTCGCCCAGGCGCTCCCGCGCCACCCGCAGCACCGGCTGGCGGAAGCCCACCCAGGTGGCGGGATGGGTCTCCTGGCTCTGGTTGTCGTGCCGCTCGGTGGCGACCCCCATGGGGAGGATGTAGTCCGCGAACCAGGCCGTCTCGCTCCAGGTCGGGGTGAGGGCCACGTGGCAGCCCATCTTCTCCTCGTCCCGGAGCATCTCGACCCAGGAGAAGCCGTCGGGGTTGGTCCAGACGGGGTTGTAGACCCGGGTGAAGTAGACCTCGACGCGGTGCCCCTTGTCCTTCATCAGGTGGGGCATGAGGAAGCTCATCTCGAAGAAGGCCAGGGGGTATTCGGGCGGGTAGAGCAGCTCGTTCCACTTCTTGGGGCCCGGCGCCCCGTTGGGATGCGCGGGCACGAACTTGTGCCAGCTCGCGAGCCCCGTGCCCCCCACCGTGCCGATGGCGCCGGTCAGGGAGGGGAGGAAGTAGAGGCAGCGCGCGATCTGCCAGCCGTGGAGGTTGCCCGTCGCGGCCGCCCGCCAGATGTGCACGCTGAGCCGCTTGCCCGCCCGCGCCACGGCCTGGGCCGCCTCGGCGATGAGCTCGGCTGGGACGCCCGTCTCCTCGGCGGCATACTCGAAAGTGAACTCCGCATACTCCTCCTTCACCCGGCGGATGAAGCTCTCGAAGCTGACCTCGTCCCCCGGGTGCGCGGCCCGGAGGTAGTCCGCCCAGTTGAACCACTCGCGGACGAACTCGGCGTCGTACTGCTCCGTCTCCAGGAGGTGGCGCGCGATGGCGAGGAGGAGCGCTCCCTCGGTGCCGCTGTAGGCGGGGAGCCAGATATCCGCCTTTGCGGCGGTGTTCGAGAGCCGCGGGTCGACCACGATGAGCTTCGCGCCGCTCATCTGGGCCTCGATGATGCGCTGGGCCGTCGGGTTGAAGTAGTGGCCGGTGTCGAGGTGGCTGCTGATGAGGAGGATGGCGTCGGCGTTCGTGAAGTCGGGCGAGGGCCGGTCCGAGCCGTTCCAGAGGAACTGCCCCACGCGGGCCGAGGAGCTGCACACGTTGGTGTGGCTGTTGTGGCCGTCCGTGCCCCAGGCGGCCAGGGTGCGGAACATGAAGCCGTCCTCGCCGGGCCGCCCGACGTGGTACATGATCTCGTTCCGGCGGTCCTCCCGCATGGCCTTGCGCATGCGGGCGGCGATGTCGTCCAAGGCCTCGTCCCAGCTCACGCGAACCCACTTGCCCTCGCCGCGCTTCCCGGCCCGCTTGAGGGGGTAGAGGATGCGGTCGGGGTCATAGATCTGGTTGAGCGTCACCCAGCCCTTGGCGCAGTTGCGGCCCCGCGAGGCCGGATGGGGGGGATTCCCCTCGATCTTGCGGATCTTGAGGTCGTCCTTGTCCACGTAGGCGAGGAGGCCGCAGCCCGCCTC